>CAZXTJ010000027.1:0-26392 GCA_964643655.1 uncultured bacterium | reverse complement strand
AGAGAAGGTCTCGTATTGTTTTTTCTTTACGAGTTCACCATTCACTTTGACGATGAGGCAGGGGTAGCGGTAATTGCAGACGTCGAGCACTTTGGAGACGGTCATGCCCTTTTCCCAACTGACGGGATCGTCGTTCACATGTATCATTCCTGGCTCACTTCCTTTATTCAGGCTAGTTTTCGCAGGGAGTATAACACTGCCGCAGCTATAGGGCAATTGAGCCCACTATTACTATAGAGCGGTGGTATAATCTGGCCATGATTCATTTACCAATAGTGGAGGGAAGCTCCCGTGAAACGCCAATATTTGTTGCTCAAGGCCTTTGCAGAGGCTTTTGGACCAAGTGCTGCAGAAGATGAGATCACAGCCGTAATCAAAAGTTCGCTAGGGAAAAAGTTCAATTTCGAGACTACTCCCCACGGCAATTTGATTGCCTGGAAGAAGGGGAAAAAGGGCAAAGGTAGTAAAAAACCGCGAATTTTGATGTTGCAGGCCCATTTGGATGAGTTGGGTTTTCGCCCTTTCCGTTATCTTTCTGATGGTTTCATTCAGGTTTCACCTTTGAGTCCTCTGCCCGACACTGTGGCCAATCATTCCATTCGTTTTCGCCCTGGTGACAAAGAGGGTTTGCTCATCGTAACGACAGAGCAAGGTCAGAAGAGGTATTACCTCGATGTTGGGGCGAGGAACGCCAAAGAGGCTGAGCGAGAGATTCCTTACCACGCTGTTGGGGCCTATAGTTCGGTCTTTGGTTATAGCGACAGCGAGTTCTCTTGTAAGAGTTTTGATGACCGCGCTGGTTGTGCTTTGATTGCTGATTTGCTCATCGATACTCTCGATGTGGAGAATACTTTGGTCGTTGGTGTTTTTACCTCTCGTGAAGAGACGGGTAGTTGGCCCATTCCTGAGCTCGTCAAGAAGCTCGAGAAGATAGACCTCACACCTGACCTGATGATCAATTTGGAGGTATGTCCTGGTGGACCCACGCCTCGAAATCCCAAACCCATCGCTTTTGTGGGTAAAGGTGTGGGACTCGTTCATATGGACAAGTTTTATGCAGCGCCAACTGATGTTTGTAAGTTTATGGTCAATACGGCAGAGAAGTCTGGAGTGCCCTTCCAGCACGTAGCCATGCGTGATGGCGGCGGTGAGTTGGGTACTTTGGCTTTTGAGCTTGGTGTGAAGAGTTATGGTCTTATTGTGCCAGGCAGATATATGCATTCACCAAACTCGGTCATTTCCCGTTATGACTTTGATGCTGCTCACGACATGTTGCACGCAGTCATCAGGAATTTTCCCAAGCTGAAGCTATAGTTCTTAGAGCACTGTTCTGATGGCTAGGGCGAGATCTCTGGCATCAAAAGGTTTGCGCACTAGGGCGTGGAGACCAATATCATCTGAGCTCAGTGTCGTTGCATCTATGTCGAGTAGTCCTGACATGAAGACGATGGGAACGTCTAGTCCTTCGTTACGCAAGACTTTGAGCAAATCAGGTCCATTCATTCCTGGCATTCTCACGTCAAACAGGCATAGGCCATAATCATTTTTCTGTGCGGCCAGGATTGCATCGCGAGCCTCCGTGAAGGTGTCACAAGTGTAACCAAGCTCTTGGAGGAGAAATTCACAGAAAGCGAGAATGTCACCTTCGTCATCAATGACGAGTACGTGAGGTGGACTTAGTGGAGGGGCAGAAACTCTCTTCTCTTTTTCCTGTTGAACCAATTCACCTTCGGCTTTGGGAAGGTGGACGAAGAAGGTAGTACCGCGACCCATTTCACTTTCGACGGTAATGCGACCATCGAGCTCATCGATGATACGTGAACAGACGGCTAAACCAAGACCAGTGCCTTTGCCTGGATCTTTAGTTGTGAAGAATGGAGTGAAGATATCAGTCAATTTGTCTTTCGCAATGCCTTTACCATCATCCTTGATGGAAAACCGTACAGTGTCACCAAGTAAGTCCGAACGAACGGTGATGGTGCCCCCTTCGGGCATGGCGTCACGGGCATTGTTGATGAGGTTGAAGACTACTTGCTGCAGTTCGTTCACATTGGCAATGACTGGTGCTGATTGCTGACAAAGGTCGAGAATGAGGGTTACGTTCACTTTGCGCAATTGGGAAAGCAAGAGTGAGGAAGTCTCTTTGAGGGTTTTGTTTAAGTCACAATGCCCTCGTTCACGACTGGATTTGCGGGAGAAGCGGGAGAGACTAGTGACGATTTCACTGCAGCGCTGAGCTTGCTCGAGGATTTTCTCGATGAGGTTCTGCTGAGTTGTGTCTTTCAGTTGTCGCTTTAACATTTCAGCGAAACCAGAGATAACAGTCAGGGGGTTGTTTACTTCATGGGCTACACCACTGGCCAGTTGACCAAGAGCTGCAAGTTTCTCTGACTGAAGGAGTTGCTGTGATATTTCAACTTCTGCCGTCAAGTCGTTTAGGACAGCAATTGCACCTTGGACCTCATCATCCATTCCGTGCATTGCTGATACTGCTAATTGGAGGTGGCGGATTCTTGGTCGGCCATACTGAAGTCGAGCTGTGGCCACAGTTTCCTTGCCTTCCAAGACTGGCCTAATCCACTGTTCCAAGGAGTTATCGCCAATTCTCATTCCAGTGAGGGAGCCTTCTGCACCTGTCTCTAAACCAAGGATTGCGCGAGCTTCTCTGTTGGCTAGGACGACTTTTTCGTCGACGCCAAAAACGACGACAGCGTCAATCATACTTTCGACAACGTGCTCCATCTTGGAGCGTTCTTGGGCTTCCCATAGCTTTTCTAGCTCTTGGCGAGAGAGACTCAGCTTTTCGACCATGAGGTTGAAAGCACGAGCCAAATCCCCAACTTCATCGTGCGATTCGACGATTACACAGCCAGAAAACTCACCGTCAGCAAGGTTCGTTGCAGCTTCAGCCAGTTGAACTAGCGGTTTGGCGCTACGGCGTACAATGACAATGATGAGGGCGACGGAGATGGCGAGAACGACGAGAGAGATCATCAGGGCCATTTGCCGAGCACGGCCCACGGAGCGATAGAGGCTTTCAGTCGAGATTCCCAAGACGACACAAGCAACAGGCTCTTCTTTGACCTTTTTTACTATGACGGGGTACCTGACAACGAGCATGTGAGTGCCATCGGGCGCTATTGTTGGTTTAAAATGTGGCCCTTTCATTTTTTTTAGATCAAGAGGAGATTCATTGGACCACGAAGGGTGACGTCCTCTTATGGATATGACCCTGCCATTTGGATCTAGCAACTGAGCATAAAGGACATCATCGAGCAGTAGTGCTGACTGAAGGAACTGCCCCATATCGACGTTTTGTCTCTTCACCCATTTTTCGCCAATTTCTTTTGCCAAGTAAAAAGTGAAAATGCGGCAGCGCTTTTTCATTCGATCTTCCATGGCTTCAAGGTGATAACGGAGAAAAAAGAGTGTCAATGAAGCCGTTGCCAGAGCAACAATGACGGATGAAGAGAGTATGAAGCGCAGAGCTAGTCCATAGGTCGATTTTTGAGCAGAGGTCTCTCCTTGCTCGGGTCGTGGCACGTCGTTCCCTTCAGATAACTTGTTTAGGCGCGGGGCTCTAACTCATGTTAAAACATATTAGCAGAATTCCATCCCCCATCCAGAGAGGAGTCTCAGAGTGTCGAAGGACGTTCAGAAAACACAGAATCCGCTGCGCATAATTGTGGCCGCTTCAGAAGCAGTACCTTTCGCTAAAGTCGGTGGTCTCGGCGACGTAGCAGGCATTCTTCCCCGCGTGCTCACTGAAATGGGTCACGAAGTCAAGCTAGTCATGCCCTTCTACTCCCAAAAGATCGATTTATCGGGATATGAAGTTCGTCCCCTCGTAGAACCTATGGGTGTACCAATGGGGGGGGCTACTGTTTGGTGTCGTGTATTGGCAGCAACAATGCCAGAAGGTTACGAAGTCTGGTTCGTCGAACAGGAAGACTTCTTTGGTCGCCCTGGCATCTATGATGAAAACAACCAGGGATATTGGGACAATGGTGGCAGGTTCGTTTTCTTCTCTAGAGCCGTTTTGCAGGCCTGTCAGGATACAATGTTCAGTCCTCACGTCATCCACTGCCATGACTGGATGACTTCAGCTATTCCTGCTTATCTCAAGTTCTACATGACTAATGATCCTTTGCTTGGTTATACAGGTTCTTTGCTCACCATTCACAACATCGGTGGCGGTTATCAAGGTGTGGGACCAGAAGGTGACTTCATGTTCTCAGGTTTGCCTTGGGAGGCTTTCAACTCCAAGATGTTCGAAGACAATGGCGCTTGTAACTTGCTCAAGGGAGGGATTGCCAATGCTGACTTGCTCAATGCAGTCAGTCCAGGTTTTGCTCGCGAAATAACTGAACCTGCTGGTGGAGGCGGTTTGGATAGTTTCCTCCGTGATCGGCTACACGACCTGCACGGTGTCTTGAATGGTGTTGATTACGACAGTTGGAATCCTGAGACGGACAAACTCATCCCAGCCAACTACAACCACGAAGACATGAGTGGTAAAGCCCAATGTAAACGAGATCTACAGGCCAAATTCGGTCTCGAGCAAAATCCACATGTACCCCTCTTTGGTGTTGTCAGTCGAATGAACTACCAAAAGGGATTGGATTTAATCCCTGAAGCTCTGCCTGCAGTTCTAGAGAGAAATGCTCAGTTCATCATTCTCGGTACAGGTGATGATGCTCTCGAAAGCACCTTTATGGCTCTGCCAGGTCTATATCCTGGACGTGCTGCTTCATACATTGGTTTTTCCAATGAGTTGGCTCACCAAATCGAAGCAGGGTCAGACGTATTCCTCATGCCTTCAAGGTGGGAACCTTGTGGTCTCAATCAGCTCTATAGCTTACGATACGGCACTTTGCCCCTCGTTCGTGCCACAGGTGGTCTCGACGACACAGTAGAGAACTACGAGCAGAACAGCGGTAGTGGTACTGGCTTCAAATTCTGGTCTCTGGATGTTGAATCACTGCGTGGCACAATGGTGTGGGCTGCTGAGACTTTCTGGGACAGGCCAGACCACTTCCATTCAATGCAAGTGCGGGCTATGCAACAACGTTTCACTTGGGAACGGGCAGCACAGCAATATCAACAGCTCTACGAATGGGCCATAGCCAAACGCCAACATTGGCGTTAAAAGCTACTCTTTCCACGTAGGCACAGGTGAGGACGTCCAGCGCAGGAAGAACAATTCCTCTGGGCGTCCTTCTCCTTCTATGACAGGCAATCGTTCTTGCTGATAACGCCTACGAGCCCAAGGTGAAGTCAAATCTCGGCCAAAACCATTAACGAAGAAACGGTCACTGAGGCTGCCAAAAGAGCGGTATTTGGTCAGTGGATGGCTTCCGCGAATGGGCAGAGACATGAAACGACTCGTATCAGCTGGTACCCAGCCATAGTTGGGCAGATAAACTTCAGGAATCTCATGATCCAAATACCCTAGACGGGCATCGTCTTTCCAAATGCCAAAACCGATGATTGAACGGGCAGGCAATCCTGCTGCTTCACAAAGAGCGATGAAGATGGTGGCGTGATTACCGCAGCTGCCTTTGCCTTGTTTTAAGATTTTGCGTGTGGCAATAGAGCTATAGGGCAAGATGTAATCAACCTTATCGACGACAAAGTCATATATCTTTCGTGCAATCCAATAAGGATTGGTCTCGTCGCCAATAATCTCTTCTACCTTCGATTGAATTTCAGTGTCATCAGTTTGGAAGAGGGCTTGAGCCGTTCTTACTATGTCCACCAACTCTGCGTCGTCGTTTTTCACCATCTCGTCAAAGAGATAATTGCGGCGAATGTTAAAGGGAATCTCTTCGAGAGCACCAACGAGATGGGGGTAGATGTGCCACTGCAAATCTACAGTCTCCACTTCGAGACCGACTGTAATGTCCTGCTCGGCAGCTGCTTCCAGAGGGCCAACTTTGTTGACGACAACAATGCCGCCTTCAGGGTCGTCGCCCCATTGGCAGGCAACTTTTTCATTTGGAGCAGGATTGACCTTGGGCTCAGAGAGAATCCTTTGGTGGACATACTCTTTCGACAAACATTGCGAAAGCTCCATACTTTTGACCAAACCAGGTCCCAGGTTACGAATAGAATAAACAATGTCCACCTTGGAGCGTCGCCCACCACTAGCTGAGTGCTGAACTGTCCTATCCAATTCGTAGGTGAGCAACTCGTTGGATTTCAGATCGATGGTCTGCACTTTGTCTTCTGTGACTATGATGCTGGAAGGAGCGATTGTTCCTGGCAGCTTATATGATGTGACGATGTGCCCATTCAAAGGATTGAGTGCAAAAAGCTCAGCCTCTTCTACATCGAGTGTCCACAGGTAGGTACCGTCATGGCACAAGCCTCTGCAAGAATGGGTAGGTGCTTCGAATTCATCAGCACGAATACGGCGAGGAAACTTGACGACAGTTATCATGTTATTCGAGACAGTGAAATAGGGTTGATCTGGCGAGATGAGCCACAAAGTTCGGTCGTTAAAAGCCATACCCAAATAGGGGAAATTGACTCCTGACACCTTGCCAAAAAGACGGAGTCGACCATCGCTCAAGCGCCTGCGAAACAGATTGGATGTCTCTTCATCATATTCCCAGAGCTCGTCATCTCCCCAGCTTATAGTTTGAGGGCGCCTAACTGCGGCTTCAAGAGTATCTATGACCGTACCATCGGCTGGATCGAGTAGAGTAATGTTTCTCTCTTCCACATCTGAGACCCATACCCCCTTTTCACTATGAGCGATAGACGCTGGGGCTTTCATTGGAAGTGGAGTTCGCTGAATCAACCGAATGGCTTTTGGCATAGAAGGACCTCACTGTTCGCCTCAGATAAAAATCGTGCAACCATACTAGACCTCTCTCTTTGGGCGTAGCAAGAGAGGAGCACTATCTCACTTGATGTTAAATTAGATGCAAACTATTCTGTTGGCTGATCCTTCTAAAGATATGAACAAACCATTGGTTGAGAGGAAAAATATGAAAATACTCAATAGTTTGCTCGTTTTAATGCTGCTAGTCCCAATTTTGGGCTGTGGCGGCCAAAAGGCGGTTACACAACCGAAAACCCTGGCTAAGGTGGTCATTGAATATTGCGGTAGTTGAGGCTACGGCACAAAAGCCGCCAGTTTGGCGGAAGTAATCAAAAAAGAGACAGGCCGTGAAGTCTCTATCAAAGAAGGAAGAAACAATTCCTTCGAAGTCACAGTCGGTGGCAAAAACATCTTCAGCAAGCTGAAAGAGGATAGATTTCCAAAAGCTGATGAAATCATGAAAGCCTTGAAATAGAGCCCTAAAGAAAAGGAGCAAAGGTGAAGATTCTCCGTTTGACCTTAGTAGCGTTTTTGGTTTTATCTCTGACGACAACCGTAGAGGCAAGGCGCCGCCGGCGTGCACCTCAAGTAGAACCCACCAATGCAGAGATAACTGATGAATGGGTTTTGCAAGGTGACGAATCTGACGCAATCTATGAGAAAGAATTCAAGATTGGTTCTGAAGAAGATGCCGTTATCCTGCCTGGAGTAAAAGAGGGCGGAGAAATGATGGCCGTCTTTGAGAACGAAGTTCCTGAAGGAGCTGCCATCGTTGGTCCAAAGGATATGATAGCTCCCAAAGGAGAACGACCAGGTCAACGAGTTGTTCCCGGAGTCAATCGTTTCGTTCCAGGTGGAGTCGAGCCTGGTGAATATGATGGCACAAAAGACACGAACAGAGAAATTTGGCGCTTAGAAAGCTCCATAAAAAAAGGTGAGAAAACTTTCCGTTTCTACGGTAACCGCGTTTTCCAAGCTCACGTGGAAATGATTAGACACAAAGAACCTCGCTGGAATTGGGGTTCCCACACTACGGAAGAAGTTAGCCATGTGAAAAAATGGAAAAAAGTGCGCACAGGCGAAAGAGTCATCAAAAAACGAGTGGGGAAAAAACTGACTCGTGAAAAAGTCGGTTACAAAGTAGTGCGGAAGATGAAAAAGGATCCATCGGCAGGCTCTGCTGCAGAGGCGCAAATGATGCCAGTTCGGTGTCCTGTTTATAAAAGAGTGTTGGCCCCAGAATATCAGCAATACAACGTTCCCGTTTATCGCTGGGAAGAGGTCAAAGTTGGTACATACAAACGTAAATCCTTTTTGACCTGGATCAAACGTTATCGTTGGGTGAAACGTACCTATATCCGTTGGCGATACTGTTGTCTCTTCAGTGATTTTGTGAAGAAACATCCCAAGTTCGCCAAGGCTGCCGAGAGAGCTCGAACAGTGACGGACAGGATGATGAAAGAACGTTGTCAGTTAATGCGTTCAGTTCGCGCTCCGCGTTTTGACACCTTTTTGCAAAGTGAAAAACCAGAAGGAGATCCGCGCGACGAATTCTTCCTCAAACAGAAGAGACGTTCCACCTATAAAAACGTAATGGATTTCGTGGAACATGATGTACCAGCTGCGGAATTGGTCACTGTCCCATAATTACTTTGTTGAACCAATCTTCGCCGCAAGCTTTCTTGAGGAAGGTGCGCATGTTTTCCGCTTCCGGTCCTTTGCGTAAAGTTTCTAAATACTGGGCCTGATTGTAACCACTGAATTGAGGCAGGTTGCGTCCTGCGTAGTGGACAGTCATAGCTCTTGCCAAAGACCATTTCAAGAAGGCGCGGAATGGTTTGTACTCTTCGAAATATTTGGGATCGTGGGCAGCAGTAGCCATTGCAATTGCAGCTGCGTAGACTGTGAACTCTAGTGCTCCGCGAACACCATCGCAATTCTTGTTCAGGTTTCCTCTTTTGGCCATGTCTACACCAACTTCGCCACCATTGGTGTATGCCACCAATTCATCAAAGATGTAGAGAGGGCAATCGTCCCAAGCGCTCTGCTGAACCAAATAGAGGTTGTAGCGCATTCCGCGCAGTGAGCTGGGAATATAAGCACGGGCGTGACGAATACGAATGTTGGGTTCAACGAGGACGAGACCACGGTCATTTCCACAATAAAAACCATTGGCTTTGCGACCAGTACGATTGTAATTGTTGCGAATGTCTGAGTTGATACCATGTGTCGTTTCATGAGCATGAGTCATTGCATCTCTATCCCAATATTGGGTGCCAAATCTCTGTGGACAATGAGTCTCATAATCATCAAAACGGGGACCGTGGTTTTTTCTGTTTTCTCGCTGTTTGGGATATTTGAAGAATGGCACATTGGAATCTACCAATGGCGGAATGGTTTCGGGATTGGTAGCAGGTGGAGTTTGATTGTTTGGTGGAGTCTGATTACCTGGGTTGGTGGGAGGAGCCACAGTCGTCGGCGGTTGAGTACCCATGCCTGGAGGAGGAGGGAACGAAGTACCAATGTTGGGAGGAAGGATGGAGCCACCACCTGGTGGAAAACCACCACTGCCGCCACCATTGGAGACCATATCTATCACTTGTTGGATAAACTTTTTACAGCCAGTGCAAGGCATGGCCAGAGTGGTTATCAACAGAACGATGAGCAGACGTTTGTTTGACCTATTCAACGAAGACCTCCAACAGTTTTTCCCCAACAGTACCTAATCAAGGTTCGTGCCAGTGCTGAAAGTCCGAAAAACAGACCTCTATGAGTCTAAATCACTCTTCGATGCCATGAAGGAACGCATAACCCTGCCATGTTTTGTGGCAGTTGGAGTAGAGTGATAAAACGAAGGCTAAAACGAGATATCCTGGCTGAAGGGGCAGAATATGAGGTTGGAAGATGCACTAAGAGACTCTTGCATCATTATCAACGGGCAGTTTGATGGTAAAGAGGCAATTCTTGATGGCATAGCAGACAGGGTATGTGCTTTTTTGCATGCCGATGGAACTTGTACAGTCTCAGTCAGGGAGGCCTTGGCTGAACGTGAGGCTATCGGTTCAACAGGAATTGGTAAAGGTATTGCCATTGCTCATTGCCACACTGACGCTGTGGAGCAGTTCATCGTTGGTGCCATCACAATTCCAAATGGAGTGGATTTCGACTCAATCGATGGTCAGCCAGTGAAGCTTGTCTTTTTTGTCGTTGGGCCTGAAGAGAAAAAAAGTGAACATGTTCATCTCATAGCTTCGATTGCCCAAGTGTGTCGTAAAGAAGGGGAAATAGAGCTGCTCATCGCCCAAAAAGATGCTACGAGTTTTCGTCAAGCACTGTCGGCTGTTGGTGACAGCAGTAAAGCAAATGCAAACATAGTGACACAAAAGGATCTCTTCCACGTTTTCGTTCAGGGTGACGAAGATTTGTTTTATGAGATTTTGGAGACCGTCGTCGCTTTAGCACCAACTTCGACGACAGTTGTCGATTCAGAAGAAACAGGCCGCTACTTGACACAAACGCCTCTGTTCGCAGGTTTCTTTTCTATGGATGAACCAGATAATAGTCGAACAATCGTTAGTGTAATCGACAGGCAGTTGACCAATGAGATGATAGAGCGAATAGAAAGCGTCACAGGGCCTCTCGAGGAGAGTAACAAGACCATGGTTACCATTACTCAACTATATTTTGCCGCAGGTAACCTGGAGGTATAAAAGGAATGCATTTTCATTCCGTCCACAATCTTGCCTCCATAGGTTTTATTGCCGTCATGGGCTTCTACCTTGGTCAGTTCTTTCACGAGCACAAGTTGCCAGGTATTCTGGGATGGATGCTCTTTGGCATAATCTTGGGACCTTCAGTAGTTGGTCTCATAACAGAGCACAGATTGCATGAGCTGGCTTTCATTGGTGAGATAACACTAGGACTAGCTGCCTTTAGCATTGGCACTGAACTGCGCGCTTCCCAGATCAAATCCCTTGGTCGAGGCGTCATCATCTTGATGTTCTGTCAGTCCTTTTTTGCCTTTGGTGTAGTTCTCGCCGCAATCTATTGGCTTACTCACGATCTTCCAATGGCTCTCATTTTTGCATCTTTGGCACCTGCCATTTCACCGGCTGGGACCATGGCTGTCATTCAAGAATGTAGAGCTAAAGGCCCTTTGACAACTGCACTCTTTGCCTGCGTGGGCGTAGACGACGGATTAACTGTCATAATCTATGCTTTCGGCTCTTCTGTTGCCAGAGACCTGTTGTATGCCGAGGCCGAAGGTGCTTCAGCTGGAATATGGGTCATATTGTGGGAACCACTGCTGCAGATACTGGAATCTGTGGCCATCGGCCTTTTCATCGGCTTTCTATTCAGCCGTCTCATCAAGAAACTCAATGACCCTTCGAGAATCTTATTGATACTGATGGGATTGATATTATTCGCTTCAGGTTTGGCATTGACCTTGGATACGTCAGTCATTCTGACCAATCTTTTTGTTGGCTGCGTTTTTGCCAATTCTGAAGGTCTCTCTTCATTGAACAAAGTGGCTCGCCAAATTCGTTTGGTCGTTCCTTTCTTTTTTGTCATCTTTTATGGGTTGGCAGGAGCACACCTCAAGCTGGCAGCCTTACCTACTCTAGGAGCTTTGGGTATAGGTTATATAATTGCTCGTTCATTGGGATTGATAATTGGGTCTCGCGTAGGAGCCACTCTCGGTGGCCTCGATGAAGTCATCAAAAAATATCTAGGCCCAGGAGTCATCACACAGGCAGGTGTAGCCATCGGTTTGGCACTGGTCACTCTAGATGAGTTTGCTGACATCGGTTCAGTTCACGCCAACAAAGTGGGCACTACAATCATTACGACCATAACTGCCACCTCAGTGCTCTTTGAGGTAATTGGTCCCTTACTGACAAAATACTCTCTCGAAGCAGCAGGTGAAATTGGCTCTGAGAGAAGACGTAGAGCTTAGCTGCGGCTCATCAATTCTATGGTTCTTTCTGCTCTCAAGTCGCTAACAGTAACCTTGTTCAGCTGCACTGCCGTCAATTTGGTGTGCTCTTCTCCATAAAGACTTTCGAAATAACCCATTTTACGAGCCAAAGCTTTGAGGGCAAGCTTAGAGAACTTTTTCATGAATCGTTTCTTCTGAAACTCAGCATCTTTGTATTCATTACGAGAAAGAGCTGAGCGCCATTCAAAAGTTGCTCCATCGGAGTGGTGTAATACGATGGCCACTTCATAGCGAGCATTGGACTCATAAGCAGAAGCGCCAAGAGTAGAAGTCACTTTATTGAGGACTTCTTGGCCAGAAGGATTGCTCATCAGAAGAGCAAAAACTAACAAAGAACCACAAACAACGCTTATCAGTCTCGGTATCCTGTTTAACATCTCTGTCCCCTCGGTAATTGATTTCTTGAACTCTCTTCAAAAGAGGGGAACCCTGTTACAAAAAAATTGCCGCTTTAGCCTACACTTCATAATATTTGAGGAACATCTTAATCAGTTCTTGCTTCTGTCTGGCTCTCTCTCCCTCCGGTAGAGGGGCTTGCAGTACAGCTGGCCACCAGAAAGCTCCTATCACCATGGACCAAAAGAGTTTTGCAGCTTCTTCACAATCGTTTATTGAGAGTTTTCCATCTTTTTGGGCAGCCTCCAACCATGTGACCAAAGCATCTTCGCGGCAATTGACGTCAGCAATGGTCTTTTGAGCCAGCTCTTTATCTTTAATCATGACAGAAAGGACAACTTTGATGAGGCCCAATAGTGAAGGATTCTGGGTCGTAGCCAACTTGGCTTCAACAAAATCAGCAAGTTGCTCTTCTAGGGGACGTTCTGGTGAATAATCAATTTTTTTTAAGGTGCAGATTTGGTCACTCAATTGGCTGATAACAGATTGGAATAGCAGCTCTTTGCTCGCAAAGTGGTTATAGACAGTCCTTTTAGAGGCATTGGCTATTTCAGCAATCCTATCCATGCTAGTCGTATCGTAACCTTCTTCACGAAAAGCGCGAATGGCTGCTTCGAGGATGGAATCCCGCTTTTTACTCTTATCTCGCTTCTGTTTGGCCATAAAACTCCTGAACTACACTGTGTAGTGTAAAAAAGGCTTGACGAGTTGTTGATATAAAACTACACTGTGAAGTGTAAATAAAAGCGAAGTGTGATTGCAAGTGAAAGGAGCGCAATCGTGAGAAAACTAATGATCATCGTTCTCTCTCTAATGGTTGGGGCGTCCATTTCTTATAGTGCCCCAGTTGAAGAACTCACTCTGACTATCAGCCGCAGTGGTTATTCATATGAAAAAACACTGAGCAGGCATCTGCTCAATGACAAAGACGGTCTATGCCGCAGAGTATTCGCGACATACGACAATGTCCGTAAAGAGGCCAAACGGCGAGGCAACAAAGACGAATTGTGGCGTTTGGAGTTGACTGACGTACGAAGTGGCAAACTCATCTTCGATTTACATTTTCATGGTGAGACCAAACCCAGCAAACGTTCTCTCTATGAATTCGTTCTCCATCTGATTACTCCTGAACAGAGTCAGCCAATAGAATTCCGTGTACTCATCGACAGAGTGACATTGCACAATTTCCTGTGGAACAGAAGAGAGTTCGTCGAAGAGTTGTTGGAGAAGAGTCACACCCTCGTAGCCAAAAAACTGGGTTATGGTCGTGCAACTTCATCAACAGATTTTAGAAAACTCGTAACAATCGATTCTTGGCGTTTTGAGATCTTCCGTTTTGGTCGGAACGAAGCACTTTATAGTGGGACAAAACAAGACATCGACGGCAGAGTAACCGATTAGTTCTCAGCTACCAGCTTCTTGTAATGGGGACAACTCTGGAGCAACTCTTTATGTTTGCCCAAACCTGTGTTTTTCCCATCGTGTAAACAAAGAACAAGGTCTTCGTCTTCTACGAACTCGTCCAGTCTATGGGTGGTGATGATGGCAGTTCTCTGGGCGAGAACTTTCGTAAGACTCTGGCGAACGATACTGAAGGTAATGGGATCAACACCAGCAAGGGGCTCGTCAAGAAGAACAATGGGTGCAGAAGACAAGGCTATCCTAGCCAATGCTACCAGACGTTTTTGCCCACCTGAAAGTAGTAGGCCACCTTCTCCCACAGTCGTGTCGAGTCCATTGGGTAGGCTCGTGATGAATTCTTTCAGTCCTCCATCCTCCAAAGCACCTTCTAATTGTTCTCTCGTTGTTTCAGCTTTGGCCAACAATATGTTTTCGGCAACTGTGCCAGGGAAGAGGAAAACCTCTTGTGGGCTGAGCAAGACTGAATGACGCAACCCTTGCCGAGAGAGCTCTTTGATTTTCAACTCACCAATTTTGATCTCACCATTCTTTGGCGAAAGCAGTCTGGCCAGACAATAAACCAAGGTCGACTTGCCTGAGCCCGATGTGCCAGCAATGATGAGTTTTTCACCAGCTCCAATAGAAAATGAAAGATCAGTTAGAACTTCTCCTTCACCATAGGAAAATGACAGCTTATCTATCGACAAAGGACCTTCAGTTTTTGTCTCTACTCCATTGGCTAAATACTGCACCTCAGGTTCATCGGTCAAGATGGGCCAAATCCGTTCTAAAGAAGCTGCAGAGCCTGCAAGGACTTGTGATACTAGACTGAGCTCACGAAGAGGTCCAAAAAGAATGCGTATGTACCATAAGAATGCCACGATGACACCAACAGATACATGTTCTTCTGTATATAGATGTTTGCCTGCAACGAGAGTAATGGCTGTGGCCAAAGCTCCTGCTACAGATAAAAGGGGCAATATGGTGGCAAAAAAGGCAGATGATTTTACCTTGGCCTTTGAAGCCTTTTTACTAAGACCAGCGAAGCGTTTTGAGTGTCGTTTTTCACCAGTAACAGACTGAACGACACGTACACCTGAGACACCTTCTTCTGCTCCAGAAACAACGGCTGCTGCAGCTACCCGCTCTTCTTTCGCTGCAGCGCGAAAGAGACGACCCAAAAAGATTAAGCCGAAAATGAGAAGGGGGAAGACAGGTACTACTGCAAGGGCTAGATAAGGATTGAGGAAAAACATGAGGACTATTCCACCTATTAAAATAAGGGAATCACCAACAATGTTCGTAATACCTGTTGAGGCAAACTGAGACAGTTCGTCTACGTCACCAATAATTATTGAAACCAAATTGCCAGTGCCTTTTGTCTGGAGATATTTCGGGGGCTGAGTGAAAACTTTGCTCAACAAATCACAGCGTAAGGTTGTGACCATCTTTTGTCCCAGATGAACACTGAGCTTCTGGCGTAAAAAGTCCAATAACCATAGTAAAAAGGCTACCAGAACCAAAAAACCAGCCAAGGTACTGAGGTCAAAGACAAGCTTTTGTTTCTGGAGCAAATGGCCATCAATGATTTGTTTTGTTATCAATGGAGCTATGAGGGAGCAGAGGCTGTTGAGGCAGAGAAGCAAAGAGGAGAGGAACAAGAGAGATTTGTGGGGGGCTAAATAAGAGGCAAAGTGTTTGAGAACGGCTCGGTCGATGGAAAGCCAATGACTGTCGCTTCCTTCACGTCGCATTCTATGCATGAAACCTGGTCTCATGGCTCGACCTTCATTTCTTTTGCCGAATGAAGTTGAGCGTAAAGACCACCTGCTGCCAGCAGTTTTTCATTGGCAGTCTTACCTTCTTCTGAACGGGCCTCTTGTTCAATTCGTCCTTCATTCAAGACGATGATGTGATCTGCATTGCGCACTGTCCACAGACGGTGGGAAATGACAATGGTCAATCGGCCTGAACGAACGTTGTGAATGGCTTTGCGTAATCTGTCTTCAGCTATTTTGTCTAGGCTAGCTGTTGGTTCGTCGAGGATGAGGATTTGAGGATCGTATAAAAGAACCCGAGCAAGAGCGAGACGTTGTCGCTGTCCTCCTGAAAGATGGACTCCCCGTTCGCCCACTTCCATGGCCAATCCCCGCTCATGAGAGCAGACAAAATCTGCCAATTGAGCCTTCTCTAATGCGACCCATACTTCTTCGTCACTTGCATTGGGTGAACCCCAAGCAACATTGTCACGCAGTGTTCCCGAGAAAACGAAACTGTCTTGGAAGGCAATGCCCACACGTTGACGAAGACTTTTTAAAGTCACGTCAGCAATATCGAATTCATCAATGAGAATGGAACCCTTCGTGGGAGAATAAAACCGAGGGATGAGGTGCGCCAATGTCGTTTTTCCAGAGCCTGAAGGTCCAACTAAGGCCACCACATCACCTGAACGTAAATCTGTATTGACGCCACTCAATGCAGGTAGTTCTTTTTGGCTATCATATGAAAAGTGAACATCCCTGAAAGTGGTGGTTCCTTTACCTGCAGGTAGTTCAATGGCGTCAGCTTTTTCTACAACATCTGAGTGTACGTCCAATAACTCAAAGACCCGCTCTGCTGCAGCAAGTGCCCTCAAAATGACAGAGAGCATAAATCCTGTTTGGCGAATGGGACGGCCAAGCAGTCCGAAAAGAGCAGTGAAGCCTATGAGAGTACCAATGGACATGCTGCCACTTTTCACGAGGGAAGAGCCATACCACAAACAGAGTGCACAACCAATGGCCACAATGGTTGGTGGATAATGTCGCCAGCGGGCAACTATTCCTCCTGCAGCTATTCTGCTTTTTCCCAGGGTGTCAGCCTGCCCTTGCACCTTCACTAGCATAATCTCTTCACAACCCAAGCCTTGAATTGTGTCCATAGCCGTCAAATCATTGCGCAATTCGACAGTTAGTTCACTCACATACCGTCTGGAAGCACGAAAGAAAGGGCTTACCTGTTTTGAATAGATGGACATCGCATGTCCTATGAGGGGCAGTAGGCATAAATAAACGATAGCCAAACGATAATCCCAGAATGTCATCGTAATCAAAATGGCCAATAAAAAAGCTATGTTGCCAAAAGCCATTACTGCTGCCCTAGTGTAAAAGATGGATAGGGTCTCTATGTCCGATGCCACTCGTGATATCAAATCTCCAGTGTGGACTTTATCGAAAAATGAGAATGGCAATTGCATTAAGTGGTCAAACAAACGAAGTCGTATTTTGAGGACAACGTCTTGGCCCAGGTGGGCCATATAATACAACCTTGCCCAATCAGAAAGCCCCTGAAGAGCAGCCACCAGGAAGATGGCCAGAGCAAAGCCATAAACTTCCACGCTCCTGTTTCCACTGTGCAAAATATCTATGACGTTTTTGATGAAATATGGTGTGGCTAATCCCAAAAGGACTGTGAAAATAGAAAAGAGGAGAACGGGCAAAAATGCCCGCCACCTCTTTACGAGGGGCCTGATTAGGCGCCCAAACAGTGAGAACATCAGTCTTTGAATGCCTCAGAGATTGCTTTGTCTACAGTGTTTACATCGCTGTGATGACCGCGAGTCACTTTTAGACTAGGCGTCTTCTCCATAGCTCTGTCAATGGCAGCCTCTGCACCTTCACAGCCAGCCCAAGCACGACGAGCAATACCATTGTTTACATCCCAGAAGAGCATGGACTGTAATCTTCGGCTTGCCTCCTCAGAGCCATCGAGCAACATACCGAAACCACCGTTGATTACTTCGCCCCAACCAACGCCTCCACCATTGTGAAGACTGATCCATGTGGCACCGCGGAAACCGTCACCAACAAAGTTGTGAACTGCCATGTCAGCTGTGAACATTGAGCCATCTTTGATATTGGCTGTCTCGCGATAGGGGGAATCTGTGCCTGAAACATCGTGGTGATCTCTGCCAAGAACTATTGGGGCAGAAATCTCACCTTTAGAAATAGCGTCATTAAATGCCTGGGCTATGGTAGTGCGACCATTGGCGTCGGCATAAAGAATTCTCGCTTGAGAACCAACGACGAGTTTGTTTTCCTCAGCCTGTTTGATCCAACGCAAATTGTCGAGCATTTGCTGGCGGATGTCATCTGTGCACTCTTTGGACATACTTTCGAGTACATCTGCTGCTATGGCATCTGACTTGCTCAAGTCTTCAGGGGTGCAACTAGTGCATACCCAACGGAAGGGCCCAAAACCATAATCGAAACACATTGGTCCCATTATATCTTCAACATAAGAAGGATATTTGAAAGAGCCATCTTCTTTGGTAATGTCGGCACCAGCTCGAGAGGCTTCGAGCAAGAAAGCATTGCCATAATCCCAGAAGTACATACCCTTTTCGACCATTGCATTGACTGCACTGACGTGACGAACAAGAGAACTCTGCACGCGTTTTTTGAACTCGGCAGGATCTTCGGCCATCATGAGATTCGCTTCTTCAAGGCTGAGCCCTGCTGGGTAATAACCACCAGCCCATGGATTGTGCAAAGAAGTTTGGTCCGAACCCAATTCGATGGTCACATTCTTTTCGACGAGCTTTTCCCACAGGTCAACGATGTTACCTTGATAACCGAGTGAGACAGCTTCTTTGCCAGCTCTAGCTTTTTCAATGCGGGCTACCAACTCGTCCAAGTCGCTGAAATATTCATCGAGCCAGCCTTGTTCATGCCTTTTGACGACGGCAGCAGGATTGACTTCGGCGATGACACCAATGGCACCTGCGATGACTGCCGCTTTGGCTTGTGCGCCGGACATACCGCCCAAACCCGATGTAACATATACTTTACCGCCAAGTCCGCCCGTTTCATCAGAACAACCCAGGTATTTGCGACCAGCATTGAGAATGGTGATGGTCGTGCCGTGAACTATTCCCTGGGGACCAATGTACATATAACTGCCAGCTGTCATCTGGCCGTAACTCGTTACTCCGAGAGCTGCCATTCGTTCATAATCATCTTTTCCCGAATAGTTCGGAATGACCATGCCATTTGTTACGACAACTCTGGGAGCATCTGAATGAGAGGGGAAGAGCCCCATTGGGTGGCCAGAATACATGACCAATGTCTGCTCTTCTGTCATCTCTGAAAGGTATTGCATTGTCAGCAGATATTGGGCCCAGTTTTGGAAGACTGCGCCATTGCCACCATAAGTGATCAATTCATGGGGATGTTGAGCGATGGCGTAATCGAGGTTGTTCTGTATCATCATCATGATGGCTGCCGCTTGCTTGGATTTGGCTGGATATTCCTCGAGGGGGCGAGCTTTCATCTCATAGGTGGGGCGGAAACGGTACATATAGATACGCCCATGAGTCGCAAGTTCCTCAGCAAACTCAGGTGCCAAAGCCGCATGCAAATCTTCTGGGAAATATCGCAGAGCATTGGCCAATGCCAAACGTTTCTCTTTTTCGCTCAGAATCTGTTTCCTGGGCGGTGCGTGGCTGATGTCATCTTCCCAAGCAGGCATTTCAGGCAAAGTCTTGGGTATCCCTTGTTGTATCTGTTCCTTGAAGGTAGCCATCTGGTCACCCTTTCTTTGGTGCAAGTCGAGTAGAACAATGGTTCATGCTATCACTGGAGCTCCGATGCGGCAACGCCCAAACCAAAAACTGTATCGTCACGTGACAATTCTGTATCGAGAAGTTATAAGCTAGAAGAGGCTCAGTTGCTGAAACTCCTTTCTGGAGGAGCTTCTCCTTTTGGCAAGACAGTTGCAATCCCTAAAGGGACGAAAGGGGAAAACGTGAAAAACCTAATAATCAAATCCCTTCTAATAGTAGTTCTTAGCCTTTCTTTCACTCTGACTGGCTGTCAGCAGTGTTCTCCCTGCAGCAGTACAGCAGTTTCACCTCAATATTCAGCATTGCAACAGAGACGTATTGCCCAGATGGGGGCAACAGTGAACTGTCTGGGGCAACAAATGCATTCAATGCAATATTCAATCGCTCAACGAGACGAAGCACTGCGCCGCTGCCAGCAGCGTCTCAAAGAGCAGCAGAAAAGAGCTGCTCAGACTAAGGTGACAAATCCAATCATCATCATCGACAAAAGAGAAAAAACAGCAGAACCCAAGAATTCGCTCTCCCTTCTTCAGCAGAAGGCAGAGGACTTCACTCTGCGTGACGACTTTTACAAACACAAGAGTGCTCAAGAGCTAAAAGAGGCCGGTGAAATACTCACTCGCCTCGAAGAATACTTGGCAATGAAAGAATTGAGGCAACAAGTATCCAAAAACTGTTCTCGCTCCTATGGCCCAGCCAAAGGAGACATGAACCTCTGCGAAGCTTACCAAAAACTTTGCCATAGAGTTTATCAACAGCGCCGTATTCTGAAGGGAATAGAACACTACAAAGGTAAAAAGAAAGATGAGAGCAAATTCAACTCAGAGACTCTCCTACTACTAGAGAGAACCAAACGGGTGGCAGGAATGGTCACCGAGTTTGATACAGAAATGAGAAAGACCATTGGCTAAGAGGTTTTTGGGGGAAATGGTATAATCGCACAAACTTATGAGAAATAACCTTAGTGGGAGGTATGGGATATGAAACTGAGATGGACAATTGGCTTAATACTACTTTTTATTTTGGCTGTGACGGCTAGCAACCTTTTAGCTGCCAAAGCGAAAAAGCCAAAGGTATATGTAGCTTTTCATTGGCATATGCATCAGCCCATCTATTGGCCTTATGAACAGATAACAGAGACAGCCAACAACCCACAATGTACGGACGCTGTCGTCGAATACCTCACATGGCCCGATAGAATAGGTGCTTATACCCACTATCCAATCGACACCATTAAAAATCATTCCCATCTGCCCCATGTGGGAGCTCAAATCAGTTTTTCTGGTTCACTCATCGAGAACCTCAATGATTTGGCAAACAATGGCATTGGTTATGGAAAAGATTGGGCCAACTATTACAAACATGCTCGTTCTTGGAAAACCTCTTTGGGCAACTATCGAGTGGACCTCGTTGCTTTTGGTTATCACCATCCATTGATGGCTCTCTGTGATTATGAAGACATTAGACGGCAGATACAGCTGCACAGAGACATTCAGCTCAAAACCTTTGGTGGTTCCTACTCAAAAGGAATCTTTCCTCCTGAGAATGCCTTTTCTGAAAGAATGATTCCTGCATTAGTTGATGAAGGCATTGAGTGGGCCTTGGTTGACAATATTCACTTTGATAGAGCCAACAAAGGGTATCCTTGGACACCTCAACAGATTATTGCTCCTCCAAATCGCGCTTCTCAGCGCAATGCTTCCCAACCTCATTACGAAGCACTTACTTGTCAGCAGAACACTCTGAATATGGTTTCTACAGGGTTTGGCCTGAGACCACATTGGTGCGAATACATCGATCCAAGAACTGGCAAAGCAGTTACCCCTGATGGCAAACCTGCCAGAATGATTGTTGTGCCAACAGAACGTTCTATTGGTTATGACGACAGTTATGGTGATCGTTCACCGATTCCTCGAATTCAGCAACTAGAGGCTTACAACACTGATCCAGCTCATCCATTTCTCATCGTCTTGGCTCACGATGGTGACAATGCTGGTGCTTCTGGTAGTCGTTATTATCTCGAAACCTGTGGTTGGATTAGCTCCAATCCGGACAAGTATGAGTTGACCACTATTGACGACTATTTGGCCATGTTCCCACCAGACGTGAACGACGTCATCCACGTGGAAGATGGTTCTTGGACGGGTGCAGACTTGGGTGACCAAGAATTCAAAAAGTGGAATGGTGATCCTTATCTGAATGGACAAGTCGATCACGAAAAAGGGTACAGCCCAGACCGCAACAGTTGGGCAGTCATCACAGCAGCCAAAAACAGAGTGCTCACTGCTGAGAAACTTGCTCCCAACAGCGATACAGTCAAACAAGCTTGGCACGAATTCCTCGTTGGAACTACAAGTTGTTATTGGTATTGGGATGGAACCTTCGAGTGGGATCTCAAACCGACGATTGCTTCCAACAATGCAGTCGCACAGACAGATCAACTACTGACAGCAGATAGTGAAGATAGTGTTTCTCCCACCATTTATATCCCTCAGCGAGAGCCCTACAATCCCGGTGGCAGTGAAACTAAAAAACCCGTTCCTCAATCTAAACGCGCCTGGACTTGGGATTCTCCTTGGCGTGAGAAGTACGAAATCACTCGCGAAGTCTCCAAGGATCAGTCCTCTGATTTCACTGTATGGACTTTGGTTTATGACGTATCTGGACTGACGAGTGTCAAACTGAAGTATCGCGAGAGCGATACTCCTGAGGTTACCAAAACAAACATGGTCTACGCCGGAAAAGCGTGGCAAGAGGTTGATATGGTAGGAAAAGTCATTCCTGGCGTATCGCCAAAAATCAAAGCCAAATATAAAGCCGAGCAATATTCAGCCAAGATTGAGGGTTTCGAAGAGACACTCCTCGACTATTACGTAGAAGCCAAAGATGGCAAAGGAAACATTGCTCGTAGCCCAATCCAACATGTCTATGTAGGTAAAAAAGTCGTCGTGCCCGATTTGGTATCTCCAATTAGTCCAACAGCTAGTGATGTGATAACCGTTAGAGCTCCCCGTGGTGGAGATTTGCACTGGGCCGTCAATGGCTGGACTTTACCTGACGAGGCTTATTGGCCTGAAGGAACAACAGCTTGGGGAGACGGCAAAGCTGTTGACACAAAACTACAAGGTCCTGATGAAACAGGTACCTATTGGGCGAAGATTGGCCCCTTTGATGGTGAGCAATCTGTGGAAGAGATTAACTTTGTCTTCCATTACGATGATGACACATGGGGACCAGATCACCTTGTCAGTCTAAATGGAGCAGAACGTTTGAGAACCAGTGCAGACTTTGCAGCTGCGATGGTCAAAATCGAACGTGCAGCACGCCGTTATGCCTTCACTTCCCCCAAAGCAGGACAGGCTCTGAGAGCTTCAGAAGACAACTGGAAATCTGTCGCAGCAGAGATTGAAGATATCGTGCGCCAGTCTTCACGAAAAGATGGCAAACGACTGAGAAGGTTGCTCATCAAACAACAAAAACGTGGAAATGAAAAGGTGGGTCAACTGCTAGGCGAGTTGCTTCAGCGGTTGTAGAAATGTGTCCCTCTTACAAAAGGGTCATACATTAGCCAATGGCGATTACGTCATCGAAGAGCTCCTCGGCCAAGGTGCGATGGGGGCAGTCTACCGTGCTCAACAGAAAAACAGTGGTCAGATAGTAGCCATCAAAACTCTACTGACCACTGACGAAAAGGACGCAGCTGTTTCCGATGTAAAACGGCGTTTCCGAGATGAAGCTCTGGCTGCCTCCCGAGTGGAGCATCCTTCTTTGGTGGATTTCATAGATAGAGGCGAAGACGATACCGTTGGTCCTTACATCGTTTTCGAGTTTGTTCAGGGTGATAACCTCCGAAAGAAGATAAAACAGAGACAGTTGATGAATTGGCAAGAGGCCTTTGAAAAGGTCGCCAAACCAATATTGTCAGCTCTTGGAGCTCTTCATCGCGCAGGCATCGTTCATCGTGACGTGAAACCTGAGAACATCATTAGCCGCCCTGATGGCACAGTTGTTTTGGCTGATTTGGGCTTAGCCACATTTGAGGCTAGAGAGGCAAAAACTAAAACTGGAGTCATTGTTGGTACACCAGGTTATGTGCCTCCCGAAAGATTACTCAATTCCAAGGAGAGAAGTTCACCAGCTGGCGATGTATACGCTGCTGCGTTGGTACTAGTGGAAGCCACAACAGGTGAGTTACCTTTTGAGGGTAAAACAGCAGCTGAGATGATACAGAATCAGCTGCGGCGTAGTGTAAAAGCAACTGCACTCGTTTCGCTTGGTTTGCCCTCAAATGTTGCTGCAGTATTGGCTCATGCTCTCAAAGTGCGGCCAAGTGAAAGACCACTCGATGGCAACGAGTTTCTGTCAGAACTCGAGAGAGCTCTCAAAGATGGAGCTCATCATCAACGTTTGACACAGCCTTCTGTACCAGTGGTTTCAATACAGAAAGAGCAGCGTTCCTTATTACACTATCTCTCTCCGTTGTTATTGTTGGTCGTAATAGTCTTTATCGTCTTGATGAGAAAACCTGCTCAGCCTTCACTGAGAAAAACCAATGATGATGGTATTGCCGCCATTGGGGAAATAATCGAAGAAAGAAATGCAGATGAGTTGAGAGAACTCTTCTCATCTTTGCAGAGCAGGATAAACAAGCTGAAAAGCAGTGGTGTCACAGAAAATACACTTCTGTCCAAATACTTAAAACCAGTGGATGAATCTCCTGTTTATTATGCCCTTTGCGGACAATGTGCGCTTAACCGCAGCGCTTGGCAAGAGGCCAGGGATTTTTATAAAAAAGCTCTGCTGCTTCATCGTAAGAAACTCAAAATGAGCGTAGCACTAACTCGCAACTCTCTTGCATTGGATATCTTGTTCCTCGAAGGTTATTGTCGTGCCCTCAGTCGTAGTGAAAAAGAGCTCACACTGTCAAATCTGCCTCACGACAAACTTCTCACTGAAGGAGTAAAACTATCAACCAAAGCACAGGCAGATTTCAAAAGACCATATAGAATATTGATTAACATTCTGCGAGGGCGTGTCCTCGTTGAAAGTGCACTTCGATTGAAGATTTCCGGTCGTGGCGGAGAGAGTTTGTTTCTCGCGGCCTATCAAGATGCTCGACCGGCATTGAGGGTGATGGCCACTCATCCGGAGCTTTCGCCTGCTGAGATAAAATGGGCAGGACATACCTTGGCCTGGTGTGACGAACCTTCTTATGCAGGAGGAGATGTCGATTTTACGGTTTCTACAATTGAAGAATACAACAAGCAATGTGATGACCTGTTCGAAAGAGATGAAAATAGACTGAAGAAACAGCAGGGCAATCTCACCCGCCACAATAGGAAAGTGCGGAAAAAATTCGTTTTACCACAATCAGATTTTTCACCTGAACTGATGAATGAGATATTGCATGGCTTTCGTGCTTATTGTTGGCTGTGCTTAGCTGCCTCACTATCGCCTGAGACTGACCATAGAGACTATGAGCGTATAGTCATTAGCTCTAGTGATGTAATAAACAAATCGATTAGTGGTGGTTTGCTGGAGATGGCCATAACTCGTCAAGGCTGGGGGCCGGGGTTTTCCAAGGCAGAGCAGTGGCAGCTGTTGATGGAGGGAATGGCTAAGCTCTGTGGACAAGCGTGGCAGAAGGAAAATGTTGAAGACTACTCAGTCGAGTACTCTTTGCTCGTAACGATGAAAGAGCTCAATGAATTGTTCATACGCAGTGGATACATTGGTTCGAACATACAAAGAGTCCAAAAGGCAAAAGAGTGGTTTGAGCCTTGGTGTTCAGATAAAGAAATCCTTAGCTATCATCTCTTTGCAGCACAGCTGGAAGCCTTTGAACAAGGAAACAATGCTGAGCTCTCGAAACTGCTCGTTACTATGACTCGAGAGTTGAGCAATTCTCTTTCTGACGCTGAAAGAACGCCTTTCAAAAGACGGCAAATCTACCAATCCTTGGTGCTGGTTTACGAGCAGATTGGGCGAATGATGGCCAAGATTAAACAACTGAAACAGAGCAATTCCATATTCGACCATCTACTGGCCCATGTAGATGCCTTGCCTAAGAACAGAAAAAAACAACTACCCATTGGTCGCTTAGAGCTGATTGCTCTCATATATCGCCTGGATTCCATACATCGCAATCGACTACCAGAAGAGCAAGCTCTTGGTGACAAGTTAATGAAACGACTCAGTAGATTGGAAAACAAAGTCAGAGCAGATAATGGTTACCACAGGTTTTTATATAACCTCGAACTAGTGCTGAAGAAGAGGCCTACTGTCAGTCGATGAGCTGGCGGAAAAATCCAGTAGCTTCATTTTTGAGTAGCTTGACTTCTTTATCCAAACTTCCCTCTGCGTGTTTTTCAGCCCATTTGACGGCCAAAGCTTGCAAGATCTGCAAAGGTGGCAAAACACCTGGTAGCTGACTACCTTCGGTTGTTGTTAGTTTGTCACGACGAAGCAACAGAGTGCGTAAATCTTCTACAGAGTGGCTCATACGCCTTTTCTGCGTGAAGGATTGAAAAAGCTCGGCATAATCGACAGTCATTTCAGGACTTGCCTGTTTCTTGTAAATTCTGGCAAAATTCTGACGTTTGAAATCTTGCTCTTCACCTTGGCGGAAGTTGTCCAGATTTTGCCAGACTACCTTGATTTCCTCGTTGGGAACCAAGGAGGTTTTGGGATCTAGATCACGCTTGGGCAATACTCTATCTTCTTCCATCTTGTAACAGATGTTTCCTTGCAGGTGCGTAACGCCCCTATCGAAATAAACCTGACGAAAAACTGTCAGAGCTTCATTATCCATGGGTCTGTGTTCTGGAACGTCTCCTTCGAAAAAACCTCCAAAAGGTCCTGTGCCGAAAGATGGATCGTACATATACTGTTTTCCCTCATAAGAGAGGAAATTGACACAATGTCCATCATATCCCGTGAAGAAACGATACATAGAACGGCGTCTATCAACGAAAACGTCGTCGTCACTATTGTTTGGACCGTAATAGCGAGGTTTGGGATAAACTTCATCAACTAAATAGGCAGAAGTTTTGAAGGTAGGTTTGTCGTTGTTCAATCCACCATCATGAATGTCTATTGCAGACCACTTAATCTGTTCCAAATCGTCGTAGGTCTTTTCCAGAGTGAAGAACCAAGATGTCACTCT
>CAZXTJ010000026.1:4984-26474 GCA_964643655.1 uncultured bacterium | reverse complement strand
AGTTGAAGCAGTCTACCATTTGATCAATAAAATAATGTGTACAGTTCCATTTGGGGATAGGAGTAAAGCAATGTCATCCAAGAGTATCACTTCATTGTTAATCGTACTTTTCGCTTTTGGTTTGGTTTCCCAAGCTATTGCTGGTGGTTTCGGCGGTTTTGGTCGGGCTTTGAAAAGAAACCTCAGACGTTCTGCAAGGCGCCGAGTCAGACAAACTAAAGACAAAGCAAAAGAGCGTGTTATTGGTGCCAAAACTCAAGCTGTATCAAACATAACGGGTGGTATCGTCACCGGTGAAGAGGGCGAAGAGATTGATTTCAAAGCTAGCTTGAAGAGCAAACTGAAAGAAAGAGCTTCTGCCATTACACCTCTTGCTGGTGCAGAAAACAAAGATGACGCAAAGGGGATGCTTTCAGCCTCTTTCCGCGATCGTATTGCCGCAATGAAGGCTCGAATGTCCAAAGACGCCCTCAAAAACCAGGCTGTGGAAAACATCACTGGTGGCCAGATTTCTGCCGAAGAAGGCGAAGATGGTGAAAGGCTTTCCATAAAAGAGCGCATTCGTGCCCGTCTCGAGGCAGCTCGAAGCGCACAGAAAGACAAAGTGAATAGCAAAATCCACGATGCCTCTGGTGTCATCGACAAAGTTGGTGGCTCTTCTGGCACTCTAGACCTGAATACTGCTGACACTGCTCAGTTCTCAGCCATTGATGGTATTTCAGAAGCAGATGCTCAAAAGCTCGTGGACTATCGTGATGAAAACGGCTCACTAGAAGCTCAGAACCTTATCGACATCGTGGGTTACAAAAAATACATGATCCTCAGGACACAACTTGGTGGCGGTGAGGACGAAGAGGAAGAAGAAGAAGAAGAAGAAGAGGAAGAGACTTATTAATGATCAGCATTACTCGCCTTTGGTGCGGAGTCGGTTTCGAAGGTGATTCCCTTCGATATGGTGAGAAGAAGAACGAAAAAGCTTTTAGAGCACCACGTATTGCTGGTGAAAGACGTCCTATCGTCGTTTGGAACTGCACACGTCGCTGCAATCTGAAATGTGTTCATTGTTATAGCGACTCTCATGATCATCATTACGAAGATGAGATGACTACTGGCGAAGCACGTCATCTCATCGATCAATTGGCAGATTTTGATGTGCCCGTCTTTCTCTTTTCTGGCGGCGAGCCATTGACGAGAAAAGATGTCATTCCTTTGGCTGCATTGGCCAAAGAGCGTGGTTTACGCCCAGTTCTTTCCACTAACGGCACCCTCATCAACGAGACAGTTGCTCGTGACTTGAAAAAGGCTGGCTTTGCTTATGTAGGCATAAGCTTGGACGGCATAGGTCATGTGAATGATGAGTTTCGTGGTGTAGAAGGTGCATTCAAACGGGCTCTGAGAGGCTTTAGAGCTTGTAAGAGTGCTGGTGTGAAGGTGGGATTGCGTTTTACTCTCACAAAAAGGAATGTACAGGATTTGCCCTCTATCTTTGACTTCATTGAAGAGGAAGATGTGGATAGAGCCTGTTTTTACCATCTCGTTCCCACTGGTCGTGGTGAAAAGCTAACGGATGCCATATTGCCCGAGAGAATGGCTCGTGGCGCCATATCTACAATTATGAACAGAACAAAAGAGTTTGCCGACAAAGGTAAAGCTCGTGATGTTCTGACTGTGGACAACCATTGTGATGGCGTGGCCATCTATCTGCGAATGAAAAAAGAGGGAAATCCTCGAGCCGATGAGGTTCTCAAACTGCTCGAGTGGAATGGTGGCGGCGCTTTCAGTAGTGGTGTTGGTATTGCCTGTGTCGATTGGCATGGCAATGTTCATCCAGACCAGTTTTGGCGCCATGTCTCTTTGGGGAATATTCGCAACCGTAATTTCGGTGATATATGGTCTGATACGAGCAATGAGCTAATGGCTGGTTTGAAGGACAGACTGAGTTTGCTAAAGGGCAAATGCGGCAGCTGTGCTTATCAGAAAGCTTGTGGGGGAAGTTTGCGTGTAAGGGCAGATATCGTTTCTGGCGATCCTTGGGCTGAAGATCCAGCCTGTTATCTTGCACAGGATGAACTGAGTAAAAAAATATAATGGATGATTTGGTTTCACCACGGCCACCGCGATTGCTTTTTTGGGAATCGACTAAAGCTTGTAATCTCAAATGTCAGCACTGTCGTGCAGTGCCCATCAACAAACCTGCTGCAGACGAGTTGTCTACTGAGGAAGCTCTGAAACTCATTGAAAGTGCTGCAGCTTTGGGTGTGAAGATATTCGTCTTTTCTGGCGGCGAGCCCATGCTTCGTCCTGACCTCTCTTTGTTGATAGCGAAGGTTCGTGAGCTGAAGATGGAAGCTGCCATTGCAACGAATGGCACATTACTCACTGACGATGTGGTGCAAAGTTGGCTCGACCTTGGTGTGGCTCGTGTATCTGTGAGTATAGATGGAGCCACGGCGAAAGTTCACGATGAGTTCAGAGGCGAAGATGGCTCTTTTGACGCTGCGCTGAGGGGCATGGCTTCTTTGCGTAAATTGGGCCTTCCTTTTCAAGTGAACACAACGGTTACGAGACAAAACATGTATAGCCTGAGCGAAGTAATCGACTTAGCTGAGGGCCTTGGTGCATGTGCAGTTCATCTCTTTTTTCTCGTTCCAGTGGGTTGTGGTGCCGAAATACCAGAAAGTGGACGAATCTCAGCAGAGGAATATGAGAACCTGCTACAATGGTTCGCAGATGAGCGAGAGCGTCGTACTATCGAGCTGCGAGCAACCTGTGCGCCACATCTTCAACGAGTGGTTCTGCAGAAAAAGAAAGCAGCAGAAAGTAGGCAACAAACTCGCAAAGGGCATCCAGCTGGTGTCTCTAAAGGATGTTTGGCTGGAGTCGGCATTGTTTTTGTCGGTAGCCGCGGTGGTGTTCAGCCTTGTGGTTACATGCCCTTGGTTGTAGGCAATATTCGGAATGACGCGCTAGAGCGGTTGTGGAAAGAGGACGAGCTCTTAAGGGGGTTACGCTCACCACAGAGTTTGACTGGGGCTTGCGGTGAATGTGTTTATCGCCGCGTCTGTGGTGGCTGTCGTGCTCGTGCCCTGGCCGTAACTGGTGATGTCTTTGGTGATGAACCCATGTGCCAATGGGGAAAGGAGACCGCAAATGGCGGGAAATGTGGTCGAGCTCAATGACGGCACTTTTGACGAACACATCAAAGATGGTTTGTGCCTAATCGATTTCTGGGCACCTTGGTGTGGTCCTTGTCGTTCACAGACACCTATCATCGAAGGACTGGCTGGCAAAGTCGGTGACAAAGTGAAGATAGGTAAACTCAATGTTGAGGAAGCACCTCAAACGGCAACGAAATATTCGGTAATGAGCATACCGACTCTCATCGTTTTCAAAGATGGTGAAGAGATAAAACGACTCGTTGGCGTGCAGAATGAGGAGACGCTCTTAGAAGCACTCGGTATTTGAGTTACATTAAAAAACCCCAAGGCTTTTGGGCCTTGGGGTTTTTTGTTGTTCTTAATACTGGCGATAGAAGTCCTGATTGTAACGATTAAATCGGTCGCGACTTCGACGAGCATCTTTGTTTGCCTGAATGGCAGCAAAGGTCATTGGAATAGTGAAGAGCAGGCCTTGGAAGAGCATCATGTTTGTCTGGCGCTGTCGTTCCTTGGCCATCATAGCTTCCTGGCGAGCGCGTTCCTTCTGTTCGTAGGAATATCGCATACGAAGCATTTCGCGTTCATGTTTCTGCTGAGCATAAAGTCTGAGCAGTTCATACTCTTCGGGGGAGTACTGTTGACCTTGCCCCTGATATGGAGGACAACAGTTGACGACTACACATTGGCCTCTTTTGATACGTCTTTGCTGTTTTTTATATTCGCGAAGACTGTTGATTGCACAATTGGGACCGTAATTTGGGAAACCACTGGGGGAACACTGAATGATTGTGCATTTGCGCTGGTCATTGGTCTGACCAACGGGTAGTCCGTTGACTGTGTATTGACCTGGATTGGTGTTCCACTGATCTGGATTTCCACCTTTACCATCATTCCATTGTCCAGGATTGATGAAAATGTAACCAGTCTGGCCATGTTGACCAGTCAAAACACCATTTTGACCTATCTTGGGTATGACGACTGGGCCACCAGCACCTTTATCGAGAAAGATGATTTGATTGGGATTGCCTGCCAATACAAGAGGTGCTGATTGCAGAAGTAGCGATAACACCAACAGAACGCTAACAAATTGTTTCATGTTCCAGTCTCCTTTTTATTTATCCCCTAGAGATCCCACCACACACGGCGCATACCTTATTTCATATAAAATTTTAAGCATGAAATCCAATATTGACAAGCCGGGTTAATAAAAAGTGGGCGAGACTTTTGTCGTCTCGCCCCTGATAAAGTCGTTTTACACTCAGCTGTTGGAGTCTCTTTCGTGCCGCATCACCTCTCTTTCGAGAAGTTATGTTACGGCTTGAAAGTCAGTCTGTCTGCAAAGTTAAGGTCATTAAGGCGACTTTAAGGAACGAGAGACGATACATGCAAAATGGTCATTCCTGAAGCAAGTGTCGCTGGAATGAAGAGCCACAAGGCAATGTAGGGGAAACCCTCCTTCTGTGTCGCCCGCAGAGTCATTTCGCAGACAGTCAAAGAGGCAGAAGCCAAGACGAGGGCAAAAAAGGCCATGAATACGTCTTCACCAATGGCAGGGATGAGTTGACCATTACTGAGTCCTCTTACTTCTGAACGAAAGTGCAGGATTCCATAGTGCAAGATGACAACTATGGCAGCAGCTGCCAGCAGGCCGATGAGTGCTCGCTTGACTAGCGTCATGACCACTTCGTGTCGCCGTCTGACGCGGATTTGTTGCAACTGGCCATTAACTTTTTTCACGTAAACGGTCTCACGAATGGAGTCCATTTGACTCTTGATGAATAGCATGGCACCTATGCTGCAGGCGATGGTGAGCCACCAGAGATGTCCCAAGACTAGGGACTTGGCTCCGAAAAGGCCTCTAGCAGCTAAGTAACCAAAATATCCCACTGTGGAACCAACGGAGGCTCCCAAAATAAGATGGGTCAGATGAAATACAGGTCTATTTACAGGACGTGGATTGCGTCGTCGGCCGCCAGCTCCTTTTTTGGGTGGTGCTTTTGGGCGCGTCAAAGCCTCGTCGAACAACAATGCTTCAGTAGAATTCATTATTCTCCTCTCCCTCCCCATATATGTATCGGAGGTGAGGAGAGAAGAGCTTACTCTTGGGAGAAAGTCTCTACATCGAGTCTAATCTCGGGCAGAAGCTGATAGACATTGACTCCTGGGCATTTTGTGGCAGCAAAATCTTGGTGACCGAAAATCTTGTCTACTGTCAGTCCATATTTTGAGGCCAAATGAGCCAGCAAGTGAACGAGGGCTAGCCTGTTTTCTATAGTGAGTTCTTCTTCACCTTCGTAGTTGCCTACGAGTGAAATGCCAATTTTGCCTGTGTTGGGAATGCAGTGGGCACCAATGGCTAGTTCAGGGCGACCACGGAAGATGGTTCCATCGGGACCGATGAGGAAGTGGTAACCAATGTCAGTCCAGTGGCGGACGTCAATGTGGTAATCCTGAATGCCTTTGATTGTGGCAGCACCTACATAATCGGCAGCTTTAGGATAGTAGGTGTGGTGGACGATGAGGTATTCCACCTCGTGGTCGGCATAGGAGCCATTTGGTGGCCGTGCTCCCCAAGCTTCTCTTTCTGTGATGAAAGGGGCTGTCACTACGGCTGAGGGTGGAACACTCGGTGGTTCATTGCTGATGGGTGGTTCCTCAGTTCTCATTTCGAAAACAAAAAATAGTTCGTCAACGATGGGGCTTACTTCTGGATCACCAGAGCTCATCATTACACGGTATTGGAAAGCCGAAGCTGGTTTCTCAAAGAGTGCTTCGCCTTCGTGACCAAGGCGGTACCAACGGCTTTGTGCACCATCATGGCACGCACGAACGAGGAATGTTACTTCCGTTTGATTTGGTACTTTGGCTTTGAAGGAGAAGTGAATGGCGTCAAACCCTGCTGGAGCTTCGATGACAGGTGATTGGAAAAGGCCACGGTATTCGTGGAGGCCGAGACCATTTTGGTCGAGGATGAGGCCATTGTCATCGTGGGAAATGGAGAGAGCGATACCGTCACCAAAGTGTTCACGAGGGTTGATAGAACTAGTGGCGTCGTCATCGGCAAAAACAAAAGTAGGTATGGTAAGCAGAGCTATGAGGATTAAAGAAAGCAAACGAGGCATTCCGAGCTCCTTTCCTTAGAGCTCGACAGTATACCCCTCACGTGTCACCAAGACAAGACATGGGAGTTGTGTGAAGGCAGCTCCAAATCTTAACGGATTGGACGCCTTAAATTGACTGCATGATCGGCTTGTTTGAGGAGTTCGTAGAAATACTCCACTGCTTGATCTACGGTCATGTCGTATTCGATTAGGCGCCGTTCGTATAGTGTACGGGCAATATACTCGGCGATTTCCTTGTTACTCATTTGCTCACTTTCCTTTTTCTTCTTTTCGGCAGTGAACAAAAAAAAATAAATTAGGGGGGACACTTGTCATTTGCTTCGACCTCCCTATAATTGTCATAACTTCCGTGGGGAAGAGTAAAAGTATCGTTACATGAGCATAAAAATTCTATATAAGAAGCTCGAGAGAGTAGTCGGAAGGTGAGTATCGGGAATATGAGAACTTATCTAGTCGCTTCGATTGCAGTGTCCCTGGTCCTGGCGCCTGTTGTCAGTGCGGATTTCGGCCGTTCTGCCAGTAGAAGAAACATTGCCCATCAGTTGGATGTTCTTCGTGGTGTACGTACTCGTGCGTCACAGACTCCGAGTAAGGTGAATATTGATACGGCTTGTCCTACTGTGGATAAACTGGGTTCCTATTATGATGCGGGTCAGGGCGGCACAGTGTTCCGTCTCTTCTCGCCACGAGCCACCTCGGTAACGCTTTTCACTTATGACAGCAAAGAGGGCGACGCTCGCGATAGTGTCGAGATGACTCGTCTTGGTGATGGCACTTGGGAAGCCGTTGTTCCTGGTGAACAGTTTGGTACTTTTTATAATTTCTCTGTTGATGGTCCTGCAGGCGAAGGTGACGCTTTTGATCCTAATTTGCTCGTCAACGACCCTTATGCCCACGCCAATGTAAATCACGATGGTCGTTCCATCGTCATCAATCCCAATGATTTTGATTGGGGCAATTCAGATTTCCGTCGTCTGCCTCTGCGCGACATCGTTAATTACGAAATGCACGTTCGTGATTATACAGCTCACAAGTCTTCTGGTGTTTCCAAAGACAAACGGGGAACTTACCTCGGTATGTTGGAGGGTGAAGGCACAGACAAGGTGCTCGGTAACCTCGTCGAGCTCGGTGTGAATGCCGTTGAGTTGTTGCCCGTACACGAATATGACAATGCTGCTTCTCCCACTGGTACGAACCACTGGGGTTATATGACTAGCCATTACATGGCACCTGAGTGTTATTACGCTAGTGGCGACGAAGGTCAGGGTGTCAATGAGTTGAAGGCTTTGATCAAAGGTCTTCACGAAAAAGGTATCGCTGTCATTTTGGACGTTGTTTATAACCACACGACTGAGGGGAATGAACACGGTCCTACTTTGAACTTCAAAGGTATAGACAACAAGTTGTTCTATCGCCTCACACCTGACTTCTTCTACTGGAATGGTACTGGTTGTGGAAATGAATTCCGCACTGATCAGCCTGCTGTTCGCCGTTTGGTCATCGACAGTTTGAAACGCTGGGTAGAAGAGTACAAAGTTGATGGTTTCCGCTTTGACTTGGCTGCTGGTATCGATTTGCCCACAATGCACGCTATTGCTGATCAGCTGCCACAGGATGTTTATCTCTTCTCAGAGCCTTGGACTGCTGATTGGAACCGCAAGTTCTGGAAGAAAGGTGACCTCGCCGGCACCAAATGGTCCAACTGGTCTGACGATTATAAAAAAATCGTTCGTGGTTTCATCACCAAAGGTGCCAACCGTAACGATTTGATGACTGTCATCGCTGGAACTTGTTTCTGGTGGACGAACAAACCAACTGAGTCGACGAACTTCCTCGCTTGTCACGACAATCAGACTCTCGACGATTACCTCGGTGGCGACCACGCCCGTGCCCGTCTGGGAGCAGTCACTTTGTTGACTTCACAGGGTATTCCAATGCTGCACGAGGGTATTGAGTTTGCCAAGAACAAAGCTGGTAACGGCAACTCTTATGACCAGGACAATGCCACTAACTGGATTGACTGGAACGTTAAGAAGAAGAACCGCTCTCACTTCGATTTCTGGAAAGAGCTCATCGCCATTCGTAAAAAATACCCTCATTTCCGTAAAGAGAATCCTCTTGGTGCTCAGGATGTCACTTGGGACAAACCAGGCAACCAGAAGTGTGTTGGTTATAGGTTGCACTCCTCTGGTCAGCCTGATGTCTTCGTTATGCTCAACGGCGACTCTCACAACTGGTGTGAGTTTGGTTTGCCCAATGGTGAATGGACCATCCTCTGTGACGGTGTGAAAGCTTCTGCTGAAGGTTTGCGCACTGCCTCTGGCAACTACAAAGTGCCTCCCCTCAATGGTGTCATTCTCGTAGCCAAATAAAGCTTACGAAGCTTTGCCAGGAAGGCTGGGGACCAAGAGTCCCCAGTTTTCTTTTTGGGGCCGAAAAACGTAACTTCCGTGCACGGATGAGATTAGGTCGTGGCCTGCAGCCAGCTTATTTTTCAGGACGCAGACGGCATTGTAGACATTGTTGTCATTGAATAGTTTGTTGTATGGCTTCTGCCACACCTTCTCGTAAATCAATTTGCGACTACGGGGATTTCCTGGATTGGACATTAATTCGATGAGGATTTTGCCTTGGTTCGTCTTACTACCCAATTCGAAGGTATTTGCTCCCCGCTGATAGATGATGCCCGATAGGGTGTCATAGAAGAGGTCGAAGGAGTTTGGATCTAGGTGATCGAGCTCTTTGTCTGTCAGGTATTGGTGGCCTTTAGTCGTATAGAGGATGGCCGTGGGGCGTCGCTCTAATCCAAGACGCGTCAATAGTTCACCTAGGGCAGGTCGCAGTCTTTTGTGTACTTGGGGCAAGGTGGCAAGATATTTCTTTTTTAGCCTCAGGCAATCGTCTTTACAAGCACCTCTGCGGCATAGTTCTTCGTATATTCGCAAGCGAGCCATGTATTCAAAGAGGGATAACAAGCGGCCCTCAACGGAGTTCACTGACTCTAGGGCATCATCCAACTGATTGGCCATCAACTGTGCTGCAGCCAGTCTTAGCCTGCCATTGATGCCACTATCTGCGTAATGGTTGGGTTCTGAGAGTAGGACTGAGAGCGCGCCGCCCATGTCATGGCGGGCTAATAAGGCTTCACCCAAGAGGGCGCGGGCTTCCCGAAGTTGAGAATTTTGTCCCAGTGAATCATAAGTTCGCGCTGCTCTTTGGGCTAGTTCAGTAGCAGTAAGGTATTCACCTTTCTCTAGCATTAACTCTGCATAATGCAAATCAAGTGAGGCAAAGATAGTCTGTTCTCCCAACTCTTTGGCAACTTCAGCACATTGAGCCAGATACCTCTCTGCTTTGGCGTAACGTCCCGTTTTGGTTGCAATTTTGGCCATCAATGCTAGTACTCTTCCTTGGTATCGCCTGTTACGGCGGCGGTCGGCCAAAACTCTAGCTTTTTGTAGGTGGCGTTCTGCTGTTTCGAGATTTCCTGAGCGGAAGGCAATGCGAGCGATGAGGAAATTTGCCCGTAAGATAGTCACTTTGTCTTTGGTTTTTTCAGCAACTTTTATGGCGCGGCAAGCTGTGGAAAGAGCATCGAAAGTATAACCAAATGCTGAATACAATTGAGCTAGAGACTCTTTGAACCAAAAGCGCTGTTCAGTGCTCTTCTCACAGTCCGTTCGAGCGGCTTCCCCCAAGAGAGAGAGGGCTTCACGAAAATTTCCTTCCCTTTTCAACAAATTTGCTTCTAAACAGGCCAGCTCTCGAAGAGAGTTTTTTGATGCATGGCGAGAGAGGGCTCGCGCTTTTTCAATGTGTTCGTAAGCTTTGTTCGCAGAACCTGTTTTTCCGTGGGCTGCCGCTAAGGTTTTGTGCAGATTGTGTTCCAAATCCCAGTGTTTCCCACTGATTGCTTTTTTTAGTCCCTCTTTGGCTTTTTCCAGGGCATATTTCACCATACCTGCTTCCATTGCGTCTTCAGCAGCCATATAGAAACTTCTGACCAATTCTCTCCCTTTCTGAGATTTCACTACCTTGAAGCGGGGCTGTCTTCTCTTTTGTATTGGGCTTTGTTTGCCCAATAAAATCCTTGATACTTCTAGGGCTTGGCTCATTTGATACTCCTTTTCCAATCAACGTTAGAGAATAATCTTGCGGCCTTGCATGCAATTGGGAAACCAATGTGGAGGGGGGACAGAAAGAGGAGTTTTTAATAAAAAATTGTGTTGGTGAAAACATGCAGCGTTGCGTGAAGCTACGGAGTGTTTGTGAATGAAGCCAAGTGCAACAGATTAGACGAGTTTGAGGTCCAAATCGTGATATGGCGGTTCCAGATGGTCGCCATGGGGAGCAAAAGGTTTGGGTGATTTGAGACGGATGAGGACTACACCCCGTTTGGGCGCACCTCTGCCAGCCGATAACATCTTTTTGTTATAACTCTTGACCTTTTCTCGCATTTCAATGCCGTCTTTGAAGCGGCCGCCAACGAGGACAAAGCTGAAGTGGTCACGAATCAACAAACTATCAGTTTCTGGTTTTATCGTCTCGGCATATTCCATTACTTTTTCAACTTCGTCGAGCTTGAACTCTTCGGCAACTCGGATATGAATGACAAAACGATTGCCTCCACCGAGGCCACGAAGCACAAAATCGTAATATTGGTCTGACTCATCAACCTTCCAAGTCGAGTTTTCTACGAGAAGTTTGATGTTTTCCAAGACGACTCTGGCTGCTGCCTGCAACATGTAACCAAAGGTTTCACTTCTCTGCTTTCTCTGCTGCTTCTCTTCTTTGGTCTCAGATTGGGCTCGACTGTATTCCACAGTGAAATCGAGACCCTTTTCGAGGCAGTGATCGTAGAGTTTTCGTTTTTCGGGAGACCGCAAGACAGCAAAAGCTTCCGAGATTTCTTTCATTTTCTCGTTGGCTTGCCGCTGTGCCTGGTCACCCAGATGTTTGACTTTGTCGGGGTGATAAAAAATGGCCAGACGGCGGAATGAAGCCTTTATTTGCGCTTGTGAAGCGTCTTTTCCGACTTCGAGCTTGTCATAGAAGGACTCTTTGGCCAATGTGTCACCTTCCCACGGTTACCTGTTGATAAGATATAATATAACTGACAGTGAGGATTAAACGAAACACCTGATCATCAGAAAGGGCTCTGGTGCCTTTTTACGACTACGAATGTTTGGCCTGTGACAAGTCGCTCAAGGCTTTTCAGCGCAAGAGCGACGGTCCTTTGATCAATTGCCCCTATTGTGGCGGTCAATTGAACAAACTTGGTGGTTACGATGGTGAGGGGGCTATTTCTTTACGTCCTGCTGACATTCCCTGGTGTCCAGCCGAGACCGATATCCATCGTGGTTGGAAAAAAAGGCGCAAGTGGAAACGAGATGCCATGGCTGCTTATAAACGCCAAGAGCGCTCTAGAGGGCGTGAAGGGGAACAAGGCTGACGTGATCAATCTTTTTGATATATATATTCGTCTTGTATATGGGGGTACCCATTGAAGTTGATTAAAAATATCTTGCTTCTGACAACGGTCGCTGCAGTTTTATCACTGACAGCGCAGTGTTCCTTTGCCCAAGGCAACGATCCACTGGGTACGTTAGTGTGGACGGACTTTGATGGCAGTGAGTGGAAAGTCCGATTTCACGTCTTTTATCCCCCTGACATCACTAAACCCGATGGATTGAAACACAAGGGCGTATTCAGCTACGAAGGTAATGACTTAGCTGGTGGAAACAAGTTTTCTTACCTCCATCCCTCCTTCGATTTCACTGGTGTCCGACTCTTTTGGGCTTCTGGCAAACCCATTCTTGGTAACGCTGGGACAAGTGATCTCAGTCTGAAGTTGGAAGATCCCACGACCAATCTGCGTAAATGGAAACCTGACCAGATTTTCGTTCAGAGGTCTGGTGCTTCTTTTAACTATGTTTTCCATCCCGTTCCAGACCACATTGGGGAATTCGTTTATTACAACAAATATCAAGCCGAACCAGAGAGTGGTTCTGAACCAGGAATCCACATCTATCGAGCCAAATTTGATGGTGGCAGCGAGACTCTGGTTCAGGAAAACGCCTTGTATCCATCATTGTCTCTCAATGATAGACGTATCGTATTCGTCCGACAGTTGCCCAACGAATACAAGATGCCAGAGACGCCGCTGGCCATGGGGGTTTATTACATCGATATCGATCCCGCTACAGGTAATGCCACAACAGATCCAGAGCTCATCACTCCCCCACTTGGTGAATCCTTTGATGGATGTGTCGACACTGGTGTTAGTAGCGATCCCACTTGGCGAGGTCCCATTCGTTGCGGCAAAGCTTGTATAGGCCCCAACGAGCGCATGGTCGTCTTCGCTTTACAAGACGCCCGTTATGGCTCTACGGATACGACGTGGAACTTGTGGAAAATCGAAGATTGTGAATCACCAAGTACACCAGAACAAATAGGCTCTACTGCTGATAGCAAAGGGTGGGATGATTTTTGGCCCAGTGTCTCTTCTGATGGTAATTGGGTAGCCCATATGCGCCATTTGAAAACGGACAGCAGAGAGTGCCGGATAGCAGTAACAAATATTGACAGTGGTGATTCTCGTCAGCCAGAAGATATGGGACAGGCTGCCCTTTGGCCAAGTTTTGATCAAGACAATGATGTGCCCAACTTGGAAGTTCGGTTAACACCTGGTGATTCGAACAAACCCACCTTCATCAAATTCACTGAGTTAGAGCCAGATGTTTGGGATGGCACGAGCTGCAAAGACACTTTCAAACTGTTCTTCAGCGGATCGAATTTTGCCCAAGACATGTCCACAGAATTCATGCCCACAACAACTCTCGAAATGGAGTGGGACAAGGATGACTTGCCAGCCAAATTGAACATTACTCTCTCTACGAAGTCAGAGTTTCAGCGAGGAGACAACAAACTTTTCACTACTTTTGGTGACACATCTGGTTACACCACTGTTGGTAGTGAAAATATTGAAGCCATGTGGTTGGAAGAGGGAGAACGCCTCAAAATCGAAGTTCTCGCTCGCGATAACAGGTATTTACGACCCAATACAGGTGACATGAATCCAGAACGTTTCTACTGGGGAACACGATCGACGAACTATCACGACAGAACCTGGGAAACTAATCAGACTCCTTCTGTGCAAGGACGAAACGCCGATCCTCCCTATTTCCCCCGAGCACCCAAATCAGCCATTGATGGTCAATATCCTGGTGTGACCTGGTGGGTAGAAAATCCTGATGGCAACGCAATCAGTGGAACTGACGCAGCCTTTTACCACATATTTCGTAAGGCCAATTACCCTTCAACAGTCTCTGGCGAAGAGGCAAAACCCTATTTCTTACGAATTGTGGCTCAAGACCTGTGGATGAATCAGATAAACATTCACATACCGATATTTGTGTGGGATAAACGTCGTCGAGTGGAAGCACTCGAGATGAAATCTAAAAAGAATAGATAACTCGGATAGAAGGAAGGTGGTCATGGCGCGTTATCAGAATAACATCGCCATTCTATTCCTCTGCCTCAGTGTATTCTTATCGTATGCTGCAGCCGCTGACTATGACTCAGAAAATCCCGTCGATTTATATGGCGCTGATGGTTTGCCCTTTACACCAGATGACATCCTCATCACCCGTGGTGGTTACACCAATACGGCCATTATGGCTACGGCCTATGGTGAACGCAAAGACGGTATGGACGATAGTCCAGAAGACGACATCTTCAAACTGGGATTGGCCAGTTGGACATATGATGATCCAAACATGACCAAAGGCGGCAGTTGTGTCATTCATATGCTCTGTACGGACAAAGATCCACAGTCAGACACAGGTGGAGCCAAATGGCGTCCTTTGCCACCTCCTTTGGCAAGCTCCGATTATCTGAATCTCTTTGAACCAGAGAACTTTGGTTATTGTGAATTCGAAATCAATACTCCTGAAGACCAGTCATCTATGTTTGGTGGCGGAAAATTGGAAGATCAGGATGATTGGTGGAATGGTGGCAATAACCTGCGCATATCTCTGCTGACGCTTGGTAACTGGGAAGAAGATGGTACTTTGAGTGGTGGCGATCCTTCCGTCACTGTATCAACAGACCATTTTCCCGCCGTCAAGGACCTAATCGATAAGATTACGGTAGACGTCAATCACTGTCGTGGTAGTTGTATCAGCGTTCTCAACATGGAAAATGGCAACAGCGGAGTTGCTGGCTTTTGTGCTCTCACTGTCAAAGGTCTAGTCGTCAGAGTAGACGGTAAAGTCAGCGGTTTGGATATTGAAGGAGATGTAAAGAACACTAGTCCGACAATTGATGTAGATGCTGGCCTCGTTACGGCCCACGTAACCATCAAAGGAAACGACTCAGAACCAGATCCTGACATTGACTGGGGCATCCTGACAGGTGATATTGACGTCGATGTTGGAGCCATTTGGATTTTGGATGAGTTACGAAAAGAGCTCAAACCCTCTATGGGAGTTATGGATTCCAAAGAGAGGGAACGTGTCGTTGCCGAATTCAACAAAACCAAAGGCATCGATGTCATGGCCAATGAGGTCATTAGGGCTGTCGTGCGCACCAGTCAGTGGTTGCCATGGGTTCCCGCTTCCGATGCTGGAGCTATGACACGCTCTAGTGATGACATTGATTTATCAACAACCAAACTAGACGATTCTCGAACAAGCAAAGCGGAAGATGTTGTCACTGGAGCCAACGGTCCAATGGATGTTTCCAATGGCGGAATGGACTACCTCGTCAGTGACACCCTCATCTATGGACGAGATTCTGTCTCTTCTCCCAGGCACAATAGACTTCTCGAGTGGTTTGCCTCGAACTGGTTATGCTTGAACATGACAGATTTTCAGCCCTATAGCGCAGATAATGGCAAAGATGATAAGGCCGATGCTCAGTGGCATTATTACGATCTGATCTGTGATAAGAAAATCACTCACCCAGACAACAATGTTGATTCTCCAATCGTTATGGATGACGCTTGGCCGCCTCCGTCAACGTGGTTTGGTGGACATGGCATGATGTTGGGTGCACAGGCAGCTATCAGTCACTTGGGAGACTCCACAGGACCGGAAAAACCCCAGTGGAACACAGATGTTGAACCTGGTAATCCCAAAAAAGTCTTGGCGGCAGTTGTTGCTTTGACTCCTTTTGCTGGGTCTGACGGAGCTGGGACATATGCAACCTACAACGTTCTGGGAGTGACTTTGGGCGATGCTGAGGGTTGGGAACTTCAGTTCACCGGTGATCCTGAAGGGGACGGATGGACTGTGGAGTGGCCTCCGCCCAATGATTGGCCAGAATCACCAACGAAGTTTTTCCATGGCTGCGTTGCCAATGGTCATGTGGACTCTGTTACACCTGGTCGTTTTGCGACATTGTGGGACTTTGATGGAACTCATGAGGATAAGCATAAATTTGCCAATGTGAGTTACACACCAGAGGGACAATCTGACTTTGGTCGTTTATTGGTGATGGATCCAGTCACTGGTCGTACAGGAGTGCACCACATCAATATTTTCTACGAACCAGCTGACCTATAGGTCATTCGGTAACGTCGTCGCCACCAACACCAGCCATATATTTGGCTGCTCGTCTTTTCTGGTCAGCAGTACGTCGCCGGTTTCTGTGGAGGAAGGTTCGTCTCGCTTTTCTGAACTTCTCAGGGTCATCAATGCGTTTGGCATTTTTCATGAGTCCTGAAACGTTTTTTGCTTCACGTTTGCCATAGAGATGAGAGTAGTCAGTTCCACGTTTCTGGGAGAATTTGAAATCACTAGGCCCTGGTTCATAATCATCATCATCATCGTCACCAGAGCTGACACTAGAACCGCCTCGAGAGCGACCACCATCAAAATCACCACCACTGCTCGTTTGAGTCGGTTTGGGAGTGGGAACGTGTGTCGAGGTGGCATGTTGAGTTGGCTGAGGAGCAGGTGTGGAAGGTTGACTATCTTCTTTCTGCCCAACCATACAAAATGAAGCCAAAATCATGGCTACATTTTGTTGTTCAGCACTAAGAGCTTTTGCTGGACCTTTGATGCCAACTTTGAAAAGTAACAAAGATTTGTTGGGTCTTCTTGCATTGAACCAGATGGTTCTTTCGTCAAAAACCTGATCCAAGAAATTTCGATAACGAAAGCCATAGTGGTAACCAGTATATTCGCCAACAGTCGTTCGCCCAGGTTTGATGGAAACTACAACTTTGGGTTCAGCTCGCTTTTTACTGGCATATTGACCCTTGAATTGACGCATTACAGCGTTGCCTTTGAGTTTGTCCCGGGCTCTTTTGGCCTGGAAAGTAATGGTTAGCTCACTGGAACGACGTGCTGTCAGCCGCAAAGAAGCTTTATTGCCAGAAAAGGAACCAACCCAAGTCTTGGGCACTTCCAAATGATAGTCCAGCGTAGTCGAATGAAAGGATTTGGCCAGTGATGACTGGCTGAAAAGTAAGCTGACAAAGAAAACTAGCGTTAGCGAGCAAAAAAGGGAACGAGCCATCGGTTCCTCCGTATTAGCTATCTCAATAATATGTATATATATTATAGCTCGTAAGGGCCCTGAACGAAAAGCTGGCCACCCCCACTAGGCGCTTTTGCCTTACTTTGTTATAATTTCACTGCTATGAAAGGGTCAGGTATCGCCATGCGTACTTTTAGCATGCTCTTTATCTCTTCGTGTCTGTTGATTAGTCTTTCCTCAAATGTCTTTGCGGAAAGTCAGCAAAGGACACTCGTTAATCGTTTATTGTTCTCCAAATCGTCTCGTTATGGTGGTTTGGACGATGTTTCCGACAACAGTTCATTTTTTAGTCATAGAGTTACCCAAGGAAACCTGGAGGCTCTCAAGTCTGTTGTTGGTTCAAAAGTCTTCGAACAGTTGAGACTCGAAGATTTTGACGGAAAATCCATGCGGGACATCCTCGATTACGAATCGAGCCGCTCCATCTTGAAAGACCATCCCTACATTTTGACCACATTGGCTCGCGATGCCATTAAAAATGACGATGTCAGCCTGCGTCTGCATGAAGACGATGGTGGAAAATCAGGCGAGACAATCGAAATCTCAGATCCTGCTCGTACAATTCCAGCAGAGGATATATACGAAAACACTGCCGGACCCAATGCAGGAACGCGAAACTTCCGACGATATTTGCAAAGAACGTACAACCTGGAAAACAAACCTCCCATGAAACGGCCTGATGAGATTGAAGCATTTTCTGTCTTCAACAATTTTGCTTCAGGTATTCAGCGTGGTGACATCGACGAAAACGGCGATGACAATGGCGAACCAGGTTTGCCGGACTCCAAAGATCCTTCCAAACGTTTTGGTTACCTGCAAGACCATTTTGTCCAAGATGCACGGCACAATAGGTCTGCACAACGACCAGATGAAAAGACTCCAGGAATGTTTTTGCCTTCCAAAGAGACTCTCCAAAAAATCAAATCCCTGTTAGCTTTGCAGCGTGAATTGAAATATGCCAAAGATGAAAACAGAACACCCAATGTTTCTGGCCTCGATCAGGCTGCTCTTCGCGCTTTGATGAATCAAGCCGGTATTAGCTCTCCGTCAGGGCTCGAAAGTCTATCTGCAGATGACATTCGCAAATACATGTCTCGTCTCGTTGCTCAAGAAGTGAAGCGTGAGATGGAAGAGAATGATTACGTCTACGAAGTAGCTTCTGTGGCTCACGCCGGAGGAACGGACCCCGTTGGTCCTGCAGGTGGCGAAGAACCAATGACAGCAGCATATTCGGGCGTCGTCAATCCAACCTTCACCATTGGCAATACAGAAGCGACTGAAGACTTGGATGACTTGGCTCAACAATCAATCGCACCAATGACCGAAGCTGAAAGAACTAAGTTCGAGCTCGACAATAATGGAGCATTCCACATCATTGGCGACATAGAACAAATGGGACCCGGTTCCAAGACAGGTTCTATCTTTGGTCCCGATATGTATGGTGGGGCCTGGTCTTTACGGGAAAAACCTCGCGATTGAGCAAAGATCTTCGACTTCCTTCGATAGTTGATGGCCACTGCCGATGATTCCCCATGTAAGATAATGTAGTATTGGGGCGGAGGCTTTGTGGTGTGAGCGAACGGCTCTATTCTGACATAGTTCCACTATTGTCCAATGGTGATCCCAAGGTTCGGCGATATGCTCTCGAGCAAATGATTACTCATATCGATAGGCTCGAGCAGAAGAGCCTGATGAACCTCTTTGGAAATTCAGCTGACGACGATGACGAAGAAGTGGCTAAAGTGGCCAAGTATGGCCTTTCTATCCTCTTTCAGCGTGATTCTAGCCGTGGACTCAGCCTCTCAGGAGCGTACAAGGTTCCTCTGTCTACAGCCAACTTGCCCTCTGAGCAAGATATGCGCGAAGTACGCCATGCAGCAGAGTCCGTACTTGGTGATACCATCAAAGAGCTCTCCAATCTAGCTCTCGACCGCACCTCTGTTGAAATGGGTCGATACGCAGTTCAGATACTGGGACGATTTGCATTCTCCAATAGCTTGGAGACCCTCTATAACGCTACTAAGCTCGATGACAGAGCAGATTATGCCATTCGCGCCATCGTCAATTTTGAGCAGGAAGAAGTGCTTTTTTTGCTCAAAAAATTCCTCAAACGTTTTGACGATGTGAAAACACGCTCACTCATACTGATTGCCCTATCGAATCTGCATTTCCCTGAAGTGCAAGAAATACTGGAAGAACATGCCTCTAGTCCAAGCGCAACAGTGCGAGCAGCTGTGGCCCGTTCTTTGGGTAAATGGAACAATGAAAGTTCCGAAAAAACCCTGTTTGCTCTTCTATCAGATCCCGAATTGGACGTTGTTGGACGGGCTATAGACTCTCTGGCAATATTGGGAAGAAAGGCTGCTGGCCCTGCCATCGCAGCACTTACTACGTCAGAACATGATAAGAGAATTCGCTCAAGAGCCTCTACTGCATTGGGTTTCATCCGTAATGTAGATACAATTCCTGCTCTCTACAGGCTCTTGGAAGACACTGACCATCGGGTGGCAGCCAATGCTGTCGATTCCTTGGCATTCATGGATTTACAGCGGGCAGACATCATCCGCAATATTGGTCCCCTTGTCAGTCATCCAAACAATCGAGTCAGAGCCAATGCCATCTTACTGCTACATCGTGCAGAAGAAGGTAAAGCCATGACAGCACTGCACAAGATGTTACAAAGCCCAATGCGTCTCGAGAGAGCAAGTGCTGCTTACATCGTTGGCGAAGTTGGTTCCATCGATGCCGTTCGTTGGCTCGTAACTCTCATAAACACAGAACTCGAGTCTGCTGTCTTGTCAGCAGCCCTCAATGCTTTGGAAAAACTACAAAGACCTGAAGTGAGGCCTGCCCTCAATAGATTGTTCCGCCATCCCAATGCAACCATACGTTCGCAAGCCATCAGAGTATTTTCCAAAATGGCTGACAGCGCAGGGATGAGGCAACTCGAGAGCCTGCTGCAGGGAGAAAAAGTACAGACTGTTCGTTCAGCCATTGTTTCGGCCATGGGTAATGTTTGTGACTCAGGAAACTTCATGGTCCTAGCTCGTCTGTTGCAGGACAGGAACGATAGAGTAGTTGCCAATGCTATTGAGGCACTCGATAGAATGGGCAGTTTGGAAGTTACACCATTCCTCACGCCCTTCCTCACGCACGAGGTAAACCGAATACGAGCCAATACCATTACAGCCCTGTGGAAACTAGGTGATCTGAAGGCAGCCAACTCCCTCTATGAGATGGTTGCTTCTCGCTCTACAGATGCAAGACGGAGTGCAATGCACGTCTTGAAACAAATTGCCGGTTTCCTGCAACCAGCGCTGTTGGCTGAACGTCCACTATTGTGTTCCGCTCTCAAAGACAAATTCAGAATGCGAACACGGAGCCAAGCAGGATCGGTGACAGAAGTGAGTCACCAATTCCAAGAGATCTTCCGCATGGAAGAAGAGTTCACGCAAGCTCCCACAGAGCCTGGTGTGCCCTCAATTTTGAGAGAAAGAGCATTGGGCGATGAAGGACAAATGCTCAAAGCTCTGACAGATACATTGACGGCAGATCCCAAAGCTCCATTTGCACTCTATTTTGCTCACGAAAACTATCCCGATGAGAAAAAAGGACGGGCAGAGAGTAACGAGGAGCTCAGGAAACTTTGGCAAGAAGCAGCTTTTCTGCCTGGTTTACTGTCTCTACTCGAAAAGTCCAAAGCCAAGAAAGACCTACGCTCCTTTCTTGCTGACTATTTGGCACTCTTTGAGGGCCAAATGAAAATCTATGAGCAAGTGTTAGAAAGATGTCGTAATCTATTGGCTGCTGATGACAATGCCAGTGTCCAACAAATGGTCAAATTTCTCGTGGAAAAAATGCCGCTGCAACCCAATCTTCATCGTGAATTAGGTGAACTAGCCTTTGCCACACGAGAACATGATTTGGCCTATGACCACTATCTACGCGCCTACTTACGTGATAAAAGTGATCATGATGCTGCGCTGAAACTCTGTTCCTCAGCCTTGAGGCGAGGGGACAAAGCTCTGGCAGCTAGCCTGGTGGACATTCTCTTGGGAAGTCCTGATGTTTCAGATGAGATTATTGAAAAAGCCAAACGCTTTAAGACAATCATGGCCAAGGAAGAGTAGTGAGCGAAAAAGGCAACATACTAATCATTGAAGGAACAGGCGAATTGCTGAAGTCGCTTACGCCTGCACTCAATGCTGCCAGATTGCCTGCAGACACAGCCTCTTCGCTTCGTGAAGCCGTTGATTACCTTCAGCGAAATTCTCCAGGCCTCATAATGTTCGACCTCGATCTGCCGGGAAAAGTTCAAGTACTGAAAGCCTGCCAGCTCATCAAGAAAATACCTCGCTGTAAAAACACCCCCATCTATTTAGTAACAGCAACAGAAGAGGGAATCGCAGAAAAGATCGTCGAAGCCGGAGCAGATGGTCACATCACCAAACCACTGACAGCCAAAGTATTCCTTACTTGGATGAGAGAAAATCCCGGGATACTTTCTCGTTTGATACTCTTACCCAAAGGAGCGGCACCTGCTCCGCCAGCTCCGGCACCTGCTCCACCACCACCGGCTGCGCCTGCTCCAACTCCACCAGCACCACCAGCACCAGCACCTGCTCCGCCAGCTCCGGCACCTGCTCCGCCAGCTCCGGCACCTGC
>CAZXTJ010000026.1:0-4884 GCA_964643655.1 uncultured bacterium | reverse complement strand
CACCAGCACCTGCTCCGCCAGCTCCGGCACCTGCTCCGCCAGCTCCGGCACCTGCGCCGCCAGCTCCACCTGCTCCACCAGCTCCGGCACCTGCTCCGCCAGCTCCAACACCTGCTCCGCCAGCTCCAGCACCTGCTCCGCCAGCTCCAGATTTGGACGTGCCTGAGCCTGATGAAGCTCGCCTTGTTATGTTCATTGATGCCAGTGAGTTTTTGCAAAAGATGGTTGGCGAATTTCTCGATGGTCATGGTGTTTCTTTTGTTGCTGCTGATTCAGTTGGTGAGGGTGCGGCAATGTTGAAGGAGGTAACTCCTTCGATGATATTTATTGATATGGACTTGCCAGATATCCCTGGTGATCAAGCTTGCCAGGTTTTGAAGACTATTCCCACTTGCGCTGGTTTACCTGTCATTTTGATGTCACCCAAAGTGGAGGCCGAGATGACTGAGCGCATTGCCTCATGTAATGCTGATGGTTATTTGAGGAAACCTTTTACTCCATCTGAGTTGTTCAATTATTTGAAGTTGCGTGGTGTCGTCACGGAAGAGATGGCTGCGGCAACTGCTGCTGCAGAGGCTCAAGTGGCTGCAGCTTCTGCACCTGAGCCCGTGCCTGAAGCTGAAGTGACGAAGGATTCTTTATCAGCTGTACAGGTGGCTGCTGCCCTAGCTTCAGTGGATGGTGAAGATGCGCCACCTGCGCCAGCTCCGAAACCAGGTCGTGTTTCGTCCCTCGATGAGTTGCCTCCAATTGGTGAATTGGACATGGATTTTTCACTAGAATTGGAGTTGCCGCCCATTGACGCTGATTTTGATTTGCCGCCTTTGGAAGCGTCACTGACAGATTTTAATTCAGCTGTTGATAGTGCACCTGCACCTGCTCCGGCGGCTCCAGCCGCGCCAGAACCAACTCCGCCAGCTCCTGCCGCCGCTTCAAATCCGCCTGCTCCGGCTCCAGCAGCTCCAACACCTGCAGCTCCTTTGAACTCTTCTGTATCGGCTTCATTTCCACAGGCTCCTGCCCCGTCTGCTCCAGAAGCCTCACCTGCTGCGGAAACGAAGGAATTGCCTGGTCATTTGGCAGAGATGGAAGCCATTGATATGGATGATTTCTCTTCTCTAGAAGCACCATCGCCGCCAGCTGTTGCTGCGCCACCAGCGCCTCCGCCTAGTGCTGAGCCATCGATTATTGCCGATTTACCACCTTTGGATCTCGATGATGACTTGGGTGATTTGCCTGCCGTTGTTTTGGATCCTTCAGCTTTGGTTATGGACGACGCAGGTTCCGTGAAAGTTGATGAGTCACGGGCAGGTTCGACGCAACAACGCATTGATAAACATTTGCGGGCTGGTTCTTTGGAGAGTCGTATTGAAGCTTGTTTGGCTTTGGGACGGCAGAAGAACACAGAGGGTGTGCCAGTACTCATTTCTCTGCTCGAAGAGGAAGATATGGATTTGATGGCTGAGGTTTGCTGGTCTCTGGGTGAGATTGGAGACTCGCGGGCCGTTAGTGCTCTGACGAAGATTTTGAATCGTCGTGAGTTGCTGATCAAGAGTCGTGCTTTGGAAGCTTTAGGAAAGATTGGCGACCAGTCGGCTGTGCCGCCTATAATTGCTTGTATGGCTGAGGCAGCTGACGAGTTGAAAGTTCCTATCGTTCGCTGTTTGGCCAATATAGGTGGTCCTAATTCGAAGAAGGCTCTAGAAGTATTGGCTAACGATTTCCACATCAAGGCATCAGACGAAGCGCAGGCAGCTTTGGATGCCTGGGATAGTTGAGCGGGGAATTTTTTATGAGCGATCCCATTCGTAATGCGGTTCTGCAATTGGTTGAGAAAAAAGCCGGCATCAGTCTAGTTGAAGGGGAGCGCCACGTTGAAGCGCCCGAGTTTGCCGATTTGATTGCAAAAGAAATGGCAACTTTGCCTGATGGTCCTCGTGGGCCTGTTTTTACTCATGTAGGCAACGAAGTCTCTTTGCTGACACGATTTTTCGCTATGCTCGCCGAAGGTTTTCGGCCAGTAGTATTGCCTGCGAAAGTTCCTGAAGGACAGATGCGCACATTGCTCGACTCTTTCCCCGCTATTCCTTATGACGACAAGGAAAAGGGTTTTGTTGATGGTGATGGCAATCACCGAGCTGCTGTGGAAGTGGCTCAAGAGTACACCATGGTTTTACCTACAAGTGGTTCAACTGGTGCACCTCGACTCATTGTGGGTAAAGGTGAAAACATTGAACGTTGTGTACAAGCCATTGCTGCTTCACAAGCTTTGTCAGAATTGAAATCAACTGGTGCCATTTTGCCTGCTCACTTTTCTTATTGTTTGGTCAATCAAGTCATGTGGAGTTTGTTGACTGGTGCAAAGCTAGTGTTGACACCAGGTATTAGTTTGCCAGCTGCCACTTTGGAGTTGTTGCAGCGCGAGAAGGCCGAGTTTACATGCCTCGTTGCACAGCAGTTGCGTGTGCTCAAGAGCCTTGGCTGTATAGAGGAAGAGTACGCCCTGCCTGCAATGAAGGTCGTCAACTGCGCAGGTGGTCCTTTCTTCTTTGATAGTTGGGAGGAAGCACAGGTCTTGTTCCCCAATGCACGTTTCAATAACAACTATGGTTGTACGGAAGCTTTCCCCAGAGTCTCTGCTCGTCAGGTCTTTGGTGGAGAAGAGGCCATCTCTAACGTTGGCAAAGCCATTGGTGACTTGGAGATTTGGGCATGTGACGAAGATGGTCGCATGTTCCCACCAAACAAGATTGGTCGAATTTTCTGCCGTGGTAATACGACAGGTATTGGCCTGCTGCAGTCTGATGGTTCAGTAGAACCTTTCTCTGACGATGGTTCTTTCCCCTCTGGTGACTATGGAATGGTTACTGATGAGGGTGTTCTGCACGTTTACGGACGCGCCGATCAGATAATCAACGTTGGTGGAGAACGTGTCAGTTTGATCAAAATCGAACAAATTGTTCGTTCCTGCGAAGGTGTTGATGACGCCGTTGCCACAGGTATTCGCGAAGAGACGGGCGAACAGTGGCCTCTCGTGGCAGTCAATGGTGAAACACCACCAGAAAAAGAGAAACTGCGTGCCCATCTGACGGAACATCTCACTCGTGCTGCTTGGCCGCGAAAACTCTATTTCCTCAAAGACTGGCCTCTTTTGCCCAATGACAAACCGGACAGGAAAAAGATCATCCGTTTGGCCAAAGACGCAGAATTAGAGCTCGTTTGGGATCTCTCTTAGAGCTCTGTTAGAGCTCACTTTCGAAAGCAGTGACATCGTAGGGTTCTGCGGCTTTACGCATGACTGATTTGAGTTTTTCATCAACTTCTGAAGACAAGGCTTTTGTTTTGTGTTTCTTCAGGAGTTTCTCTATGTGTGCGTGAGCACGTTCGATTGAAGTGGTACGGCCTTTTTTCTCCCACCGTTTTCTATCGGCGCGATTGATGACAGGCGTAGGATCGTGGCGCTGGGAAGAGCGGTGTTTGTTTGTATGTTCATCAATGATGAGGTTCTTTTCTTTCAACAAACGCTCCATGATTGGGGCTGCTGGGAAGTCCTCTTGTGGTTCCAGTTTCTTCTGCAAGAACTGCAATTGGCCGCAGAGTTCGTGGTCGAGAACGAGTTTTTCTGCTGACTGACAATTCTCTAATTCGAACATGCCTGGACCAGAAACTGAGTCGGCACCTGATAAGGTGGCCACCATCAATCCCCACGAAGTTTCCATACCACACTGGTAGTCCAGTATCTTCGAGTCACTAGAACCCATATAACATTGTGTAGGTAAGCCTAGAGCTTTGCCAATTTGCACGTACCCAGAGGCAATCATCATAGACTCGATGGCACCTAAGGGAGTGGTGGCGCAACGAATATCGAAGACAGCAGGAGATCCTCCCCAAAGTAGTGGTGCACCAGGATTGGCTAGTTGTGAGAGCACTACTCCTGAAAGGTCTTCCACAGTGTGTTGGATGAGAGTACCAACTATTGTAGCGGGAGCAACCAGACCTGAAATGGGCATACCAATGAGTTCGCAGGGTATCTTACGCTCTGCACACTCGATGAGGTTGTCGGAAGTTGCCTCAGTGAAACGAAGAGGTGAGCTGGGGCAAACGGAGAAGATCGCTAGGGGTTTTTCTGCGAGAGCTTCTCGAGAGCCACGGACAGCTTCGAGTAGATTAGCCATCAAAGAGAGAGTCTCTGTGGAGAATGCACCAGTAACACAAGGTTTGCTCGAATAACGCAGAGCCAAATAGAGTCGCCAAGCGTCAGATATATCTTCAGGGAAATCGGCTGGAACAAAAGCCGTTGATGTGGCATAGAGGTGGGGAAGGGCGTCAGTCACTTTGGTGAAATGAATGAAATCCTCAGTGGTGGGATGACGAGCGTCACCCTTGTCGTGGTCAAAATAATGCAAGGCAGAGGAGCCTGGTACAAAGTTGACACCACCAGCACCTAGCTCAGCTACCGCTTCACCATCTCGGTCATACATAGTGAATGAAGATGGTGTTGATTGGAGAACTTCATCTATCAAAGAAGATGGTAGGAGATGGCGTCCGTCCTTTTGTTTCACGCCTTTTTCATCTAACAATTTGCGTGCACGTTCACCGAGAAACTCGATGCCAACTTCAGCTAGAACAGAACGAGCTTCATTGATTACTTTCTCGACGAGAGCTGAGTCGAGTAGTCGCAAAGATGGATCTAGAAGTTTCATAGGGTACCTCTTATCGTTTGGCACTAAAGGCTGAAGTTAGGAGTTTGCCAATTCTTTGGCTAAGTCATACAAACCACGGGCAGTAGAGCGAAGCTCGTCTCTGGCTTCTATGGCTTCCATCCACTCTTTTGGAATGGCTTCCACACCAAGATAACTGCCTGAGAAAGCCCCAGTCACTGAG
>CAZXTJ010000025.1:0-26548 GCA_964643655.1 uncultured bacterium | reverse complement strand
AGCCTGAGCGATGTCCGTAGGCACGTTACCAGTGCTCTTCGGTTGTGCGGATTTCACAGCCTCAGAGATTTGGTTGTGGGCCTTGGCGTTTGTTTGAGTTGTTGAGTCTTTGGCTAAATTGAGTCTCTGTGAACGCAAACCACTGAGCTCAGTGCGCATATTGTTCAAGCGAGCCAAATCACCTGTTGCACCTGGCTGACGAGAAGCTTTGACGACATCGTACAAGCTCTTGTACTGGCCAGAATTGACCATACTCTTGGCCAATGCATTAGAGTCAGCTCTGAGCTGAGTAATGCGGCCATCGAGTGTAGTGATTTTGCCTGAATTGGGCAGAGGATCGACAGTTGGTTTAGCTGCCGGCGCTTTGCCACCATCAGCAGGAGCTTTTGCCTGGCTGGAACTAGAAGAGCTGCTTCCTGAGTTACCCGAAGTGGCTTTTCCTTTATTGCCAGCAGCAGCGTCAGCTATTTCTCCGCCACCTTTGCCCTTGAAGAACTGAGAGATACCTTTTTTGCCAAAGATGTTCTCCCAGATGGAGCCACCAGACTTAGAAGCAGGTTTGGTTGCTTTGGAAGAGTCAGCAGCTTTGGCTTCTCCGCCAGCCTTGCTAGCATCTGCCATACCCTTCAAGTTTGTGCGGTGAGCACGCAAGTCGTGAACTTTACCATCAAGTTCTTTGAGCTTGAGAAAATCACCTGAAGCATTTTTGGAGAGAGACTTCTGATAGATGTCTTTACCAGTCATTTCAGGATTCGAACTCTTGAGCTGTTTGAACAGTTCGGCACGTTGACCTTTGGTCTGGTTGATCTGCTCGGTAACCGCGTCAATGCTCTTACCAGGCTTGAAGGACTGTGAGGCTTTCGATGAAAGCTCACCATCGAGCTTCACTTCTGGAGCTGGAGCTTTAGGACCAGATTCACCGGCAGGAGCTTTGGGAGCTTTGTTCTGGCCGAATACATCCCACCAGGCACCTTTTGCTGAAGCAGCTTTGGCGTCAGCAGCACGGTGACCTTTCATGATGTCCCAACCTTTGCCAGCGTCTTTGTTGTAAGTCTTCCACTGCTCGAGAAGGTTTTTACCCCAAGAGGAGTTGGCGTCGGCATTAGCTTTTGCCTTGGAAGATACATCTATCTTCTTGGCTCCATCAGAGTTGAGCATCTTCTTGCTATCGAACATTTCGATGAAACCATCGATGTGTTTACCACCACTGACTTTGCCGTCGATTTTGGCATGTTTACCAAGAATGTCAGGACCGCCTTTAGCATTCTTGTTGAACAAGAAGTCAAAGAAGCCACCTTTTTTCGGAGCAGCATTTTGTGCAGTCTCTGAACCTTTGGCTGTCGTTTTGGAAGCCTTGGTAGAGGTGTTTCCAGCATCAGCTTTGCTCACTTCAGAAATGCGGGTCCGCACATCCTTGAGATTCTGCAATTCAGAAGGGAGGTTGCCCTTTTTCAATGCAGCTTTCAATTCCTGTGCATTTTTGAACCCGTGCATTTCCATTGCTTGTTTTGTCAACTCAGTGTTTGCACGGCCAAGTGCTTTCATATTCTTAGTGTTTGTATCGAAACCTTTTATCCCCTTAGCTTCAACGGTCTTTTGTACAGGTTTGCTAGGACCTTCTTGTGCTTCGGCGTAGATTTTCTTTACCGTATTGGAGCCCTTTGTTGAGGAGCTTCCAGATGAGGTGCCCTTGGCTATCTCGGACAAACGACCACGAACTCGTTTCAACTGATAGAGGTCTTGAGGAAGTTTGCCACTTTTGTTAAGAGCAGCTTTCAGGTCTTTAGCATTTGAAAAACCGTGTTTCTTCATCGCCTGCTGCGTCAGTTTAGAATTAGCACGACCCAACTCTTTAACGTCAGAGGAACGGTAGTTCTTGAAGCTGTAGTCTTGGCTTCCACCAGTATTAGATGCTTTCGATGTTGTCTGAGAAGCTTTTGGGGAAGTATCAGCTTTAGCTGTCTGCTGATTACCCTTAGCGATTTCAGAAAGGCGACCGCGAACTTTCTTGAGTTGGTATAGATCCTTAGGAAGTTTACCGCCTTTATTAAGAGCAGCTTTCAGTTCTCTAGCATTGGCGAAACCATGCTTCTTCATCGCTTGCTGAGTCAGCTTGGAATTAGCCTGACCCAATTCTTTAACGTTACTCGAACGGAAGTTCTTGAAGCTGTAGTCTTGGCTTCCACCAGTATTAGATGCTTTCGATGTTGTCTGAGAAGCTTTTGGGGAAGTATCAGCTTTAGCTGTCTGCTGATTACCCTTAGCGATTTCAGAAAGGCGACCGCGAACTTTCTTGAGTTGGTATAGATCCTTAGGAAGTTTACCGCCTTTATTAAGAGCAGCTTTCAGTTCTCTAGCATTGGCGAAACCATGCTTCTTCATCGCTTGCTGAGTCAGCTTGGAATTAGCCTGACCCAATTCCTTAACGTTACTCGAACGGAAGTTCTTGAAGCTGTAGTCTTGTCCAGAACCTGTGTTTGAGGCTTTGGATGTTGTCTTGGAAGCTTTAGGAGATGTATCAGCTTTTGCTATCTCGGACAGACGACCGCGTACTTTTTTGAGTTGATAAAGATCTTGAGGAAGCTTACCACCTTTGTTGAGGGCAGCTTTCAATTCTCTACCGTTCGCAAAGCCATGTTTCTTCATTGCTTGCTGTGTCAGCTTGGAGTTGGCTTGGTTCAGTTCTTTTACATTGCTTGAACGGAAGTTCTTGAATGAATAGGTTTTCTGACCAGTATTCGAAGCTTTGCTTTTCGTCTGAGGCTGCATTTTTGCTTCACGAGCAAACTTCGTTCTGATCTGTTTCGTTCGCAGATATTCGTTGGATAGTTCGCGCAATTGAGCCATTCGACCTGTCTTCAGGTTCGAGCGACGGGCCATTTTGATGACTTCACGAGAGTTGCGGAATTGACCAGGATTCTGCTGGCGGATTTCTTTAATCAATTTCTGCATGTCGCCACGTACTTGGCGATAATGAGTATTGGCAGCATCGAGATTGTTGAGGTTGGGTTTAGCGACCTTGGCTTTGCCCCAACGCATACCTTCTTTGACGTGTTCCATTGCAGGACGATTTGCTTTTACGTTCTGCATTTTCTGATTGTAATTACGTGCGCGAGAGAGAGCCTTTTCTGAACGAGCTTTGATTTGCTCGATGGCTTTCTGGCCTTGCGGTGTATTCTGTAGACTCTTCACACGTCCAGCCATATCTTGGGCACTCTTGAAATTACCAGCTCTGCGAGCTTTGGCGATTTCGTGAGCCAAACCTTTTTCCACACCAGCTTTGCGAAGCTGCTGATATGTCTCAGCAAAAGATTTGGAGTTCTTTACCTTATTATATAGCTGGTCAACATTGAGCTTCTTCGGGCCTTGAGTAGTCTTGGAAGCCTTGGGAGTTGTCTTCTGGTTCTGAGCCTTTGTCTTGGCATCTGCTTTGGCCTTAGCGTCAGCTTTGGCCCTTGCTTCTTTAGTCAGTCGTTCTGCTCGCGCTTTGTGTTGCTTCAGCTCTTTGGCAGCACGAGACTTTTCAGCAGCTTTGCCGTCTGCAACTTTTCGTGCTTCAAACTGCTTGCGAGTAGACTGAAGTTCTCGTTGGATTTTGCGCAGTCTTGGATCGTTGGTAACAGCATCCTTAGTTACCTTTTTGCCATTGAGATGCATTTCCTCGGCAACGCGACCGAACATCTCACCATAGACATTCTGTAAATTGCGAATGCGAGTAGTAAGACCGTTTTGAGTTGTAGGCTTGTTACCTTTATGCATGTTGCTGAGTTTGTTGTTCAGCGAATGCATTTCTTTGGCTACTTGAACTTTGCGACCTTCAACTACTTTGACCTTTTCAATATTTTGAATTCTATCAACTACTTTGCGATAACGTGTGTCTGTGGCTGCTGCTTTCGTTGGATTGGCAGCCCCTTTTAGTTTCGCTTCAGCTATCAGCTGTTTGGCCAGCTTGAGTTTTGCATCTTGAAGGAGTTTGATTTGGTTGTTGTAACCTAGTTGGCTCTTGGGTTTGATTTTGGAAATTTGGTCGATTTGCCCGTTCCACTTAGTGATCTCAGCTTTGACCTGTCTCAATTGAGCTGATTTGATACCAGCTTGGCCAGCTTTGGTGCCTTTGAGCGAATCAACATTGGCTGCCATATCATTGGCACTGGTGAAACCACGGTGCAATCTGATACGAGATTTGGCGATTTCTTTGGCCAAGTTCTCGGACACTCCACTGCGTACGAGACGCTGGTAAACTTCAGGAGCAGTCTTGGCACCTTTTACAACATTGTAATAACCCTGTGGTGTTGAAGGTGCAGGTCCTCGTGTAGTTTTCACAGAAGGAGCTTTTGGAGCAGTCTGCTTGGTTACCTTGGTGATTTTTGTCTCTACCTTTGGAGCTGTTGGAGCTTTTTGACCAGTGATAGGGCCTTTGTAGCCAGCTTTGGTCAGTTTGGCTTTCAAATCACCATAACTACTGAATGTTGTGCGTCCACGAAGCTGCAAGATGGCATTGGCATCGGCATTGGAGAAACCAGCACGGGCCAAATCCTTGACTAACAAATTCGCTGGCTGATTGATGTTTACGCGACCTTTGGGGCCTCGAACGATAACGCTTTTGGGGCCATCGATAGCAACAACCTTGTTTTTGACGTTGAGGAAATCCTGAACAGACTTGAAACCGTTTTGAGGTTTGGCGGCTAGGATTTTCTTGGCAGAGGACAATTCAATGTCATACATATTTGCCAACGATTGAGCCTTGATTTTATTCAAATCAATAACGCTGTTGGCTTTAGGGTGTTTGACCTGAAGCTGAACTCGTGCATTTTTCGCCGCAATTTTCGCTTTTCTTGCAGCTGCCTTATGCTGAGCTTCAATTTGAGCTTTTCTTTGCGCCTCTAGTTTGGCCTTTTGCTGAGCCTCAAGCTTGGCTTTTCGCTGGGCTTCCAGTTTGGCTTTGCGCTGAGCTTCTTGGCGTCGCTGAGTTTCGAGGGCTTTGCGACGAGTTGCTTCTATTTGCGCCTTCAGCTTGGCGTTGTCGTTGCGCCGCTGATATTGCTTCGACGGATTAGGCCGAATGTTTCGATTATTGTTTGCCGCTTCTACGATTGGTGCGCAAAGCGAAAATACAAAGAAAGCCAGAACAAATGTGGAAATAAGCCTCAAGCTACGCCTTATCATACGTGTGCCCTTCTCGGAGCTGGCCGAATAGACCGCTCCTGTCTCGTTGAGCCACCCTTACTAATGTAATTTTTCATTATTGTGACGATTTCTTTCATACATGCAAAGCCCTAGCACAAAAAAAAGTGCCTCATGAGCTTCTACTGAATTTTAAGCGACTTTGTTTCGACAAGAGCAAATTACTATGAATCCCCCGTTGCAAAGGGCTCTCGACTCCCGTACCATTGGGAGTACGGGGATCTGACAAAATCTCCAAAAAATCGCAGAAAGGTGGCAGCTGGGAATGAAAACTATCCCAAGCCTCGAAAGTAACTTCACTCCCATTCCCCACTCCTACCTCGAGGAACTCTTCAAAGGTTCTTGCTCTCGCGAAGAGATTGTTGTCACGCTTTATTGTTTTCACCGTACCTACGGATGGAAACACGAACAGGGCGCTATTCGAGCAGAGGCTGTAGCTAGAGACACGACCCTAGCTGAAGCAGAAGCTCTTCTTGGCTTGCAAGCAGCGACAGAACGCGGCTTCTTACTTAGGCTGCCTCTAGAACCCGATGATACAACGGGTCTACACGCAACATATCTCCTGAACACGCCTGAAAACAGACGTTTTGTCGATGTTTATTGTGATTCTTCGCCTACAGAGCCACTTGTCGAGCCTCCAGTTGAAGAAACACCTGCAGCTTCTCAAGAAATTGAAGAGCCAATGCCAGCTGAAGTTGCTTCCGTTCCACTCGAGGACTCTGGTGAAATGCTCCTTTTTGACGATGAGCTACCCGATGGAAATGTGATTGCTGAGACTGTTGAACCGACACCACCTCCAGCTCCTGCTGCTCCCAAAAAATCTAACGATCTCCCCTATCACGACAAAACATTGGAGATGCTCGTCAAGATTTTGGGCCGAGCCCTCTCCAAGAGCGAAAAAGACCGCCTGATGGATTTGGGTGCAACTGATGCCGAACTAATTGAAGCCATGAGTTCACTTCTCTCCAAAACCAAACAGGTTTATTCCAGTGATCTGGTCATCTATGAATATGAACGTTTGAAAGCACGTGATCGACAGGCTGCAAAATATGAACGTTTCAAAGCAGAACGTGATGCTCAGCATGAGCGACAAAAGAGCTGCAAACGCTGTGAAGGTCTGGGATACGTCTTCGTTGGATTGAACAATGTGAGAGAGTGCGATTGTCGCAAGGACGACTGAACGGATCAGGGTGTCCAGCGTAGAGAAGCAATCGTTTCCTGAGACGTAAAAACGGGGCAGAATTTTTCCGTTGCGGGATCTGCAACTGCCACCAAATAAGTGCCATCAGCCTGTTTTAGTGAGACGACATAACGATCGTCAAAAGGTGAGGCATCAAGGGCCACAGGTTTTTTATCCGTATAATACGAAAGTTTCCTGATAGCCCTGTTGTGAATGTTCTCGGCGAAGACTTGAATGTTGCCACCCATCTTCGACAAGAAAAGCAATTGTTTGCCATCACAATGCCAAACGGGAGCTTTTTCAGGTTTTTTACTGCTATTCAGGGGTTTGGAACTCAAAGTGAAGCCATCTATGGACAATAGATACATCTTCGGCAGTTTGGAGCCTTTTTTAATACCAATGCAAACTACCTTGTCGTTATCGGTGGGGTGACATCGAGGAGTCCTAAAGGAGACATCACCTCGTGTCACCTGCCTTTCTTGACGCATTGCTACATCGTATAGGAAGAGTTGGTATTCTTTGCCACTGCCAGTCGCTCGTTTGGACTCATAAACCACATTGACGCCATTTGCTGTCCACGTGGGCCAACGGTTCTCTCCGACCGTGGTGACATATTCAGAGTAGCTATAGTCGTCATTACAAATGATGATATGACGTCCCGTGCTCGTTGAAGCGCTGACTGCAAGTTTTTTCAGATTGGGTGAAGGCGAAGCTTCCCTTGCATCTGAGAAAGCCTCTCCGCCGACTGCTTCATGGCTCGTGCCATCGGCGTTCATGCGCATAACCGAACAGCCATTTTCTCCTTTGACGGTGTACCAAATGACTCCAGAAGCCTGATAATAAAAGATCTTATCGTCGGAAGCCTCTTGCGAAACTTCATTGCCCAACATCAGAACTTTCGTATCGAGCTTCCCATTGGGCCCCGTGCAGATAATACGCTTCCAGAAAGGATCAATAATGAACAAATTGCCCCACGGATCAGTCGGTTCTTCATCCAAACCACGACCTTCCATCTCTTTTAGACTGGAAGAGGTGTATGGGCCATGTTGCTGTTCATAAGCCTTCAGTTTCTCCGAAAGCGTGTTAAAGGAGGCTTCAAGTTGGACTAATTGTGTTTCAGAAGCCGAAGAAGACCAGAATGGTTCTATAACGGAATAAACGAGGAAGAGAACAAGAAGGCCAATGGCGACATTTGTAACACGGTCGACAACAGAAGGCCCTTTGTCACCGACAGAGAGGCCTGTGAGCCCCTGCCCTTTGCGGGAGGGTATTATTATTTTGGTTTCATACACGGTTCGACCGTATGCCCCTGAATAAAAAACACCCTTGCGGGCGATCTGAGCCATAATATGAGGGATTGAGCTGGCCTGTCAAGGAATGGACCTGCCCTTTGACACTGTAGCGATGGCTGCGGTATGCTCAGTTGCACAGCTTCTAAATCCTGAAAAGAAGAGGGTTTCAGCCCATAGTGAGTCAAGATCATCAGATTGAAATAGTAACAAAGCAAGAGATTATGGGCCTCGTTGGCATTGGTGCCGGTTTGGGCGTCCTTGGGGCATTGGTCACCTTGCTCAAGCTCGTTCCCACGCAAACAGGAATTGCCGGTACAGTATTGGCCTTTGTTTTCGTTTTCCTTGGTCACATGCATTGGCGTTATGGCCCACTCAAAAAGGCCGTTGGACAAATCTCTGATGAAGATTTCGAAGGTGCTTTGTCCACCTTGGATGGATACTTGGCCAAATCCTTTGATCGCAAGGGTAGAACCCAAGACTTGGCAAAGGTGTTAAAAGCCAGCTGCCTCTTCTATCAAGAGAAGTTGGATGAAGCTATCGAAATGTCCAACGACGTCTTGAAAAACGCAGATTGTGCCCACATCAAATTCTTCGCCCAGAACAACCTCGTCTCCTGTTGGATTTGCCAGCACAAACCACTAAAGGCGAATTCAGAGCGGGCCAAAATACTGACAATGAGCGTGTCCAATGACGCAAAGCGAGAAGCTTTGGTCAATGTTGGGCTTTGTTACATGAATATGGAATTCTTTAGAGAGGCTGCAGAGACTTGGGAAGAAGCACTCAAGCTGTTTCCTGATAACGAGCAAAAAGCATACATATTGGGATTTCAGGCCGCATGTTATAACCGCATTCGCAGTTATGACAGTGCCTTGGAAAGAGTGGCTGAAGCGAAGGGCCTCTCTCCACGGGCTGCACTGACCAAAGCAATACTCATGGACAACGAAGCGTTTGCTTTGGCCAACAAAAAAGAGGATCTCGATCGCGCTTTGCAGCTTTGCAAAGACGCTTTTGCTCTCAAGGTGCCTGCTGCTGAACCCCATCTCCATATGAGCCTTGGTGAAGTGCATTATGCTCGTGGTGAGTTCGATCTTGCCCTTGAAGAGCTCAATTGCGCCTTGGCTAAAATCGCCAAACGAGATAAAAACTCACACCAGAAAGCCTATTTGACTTTGGGCAAAATTCATCAAGCCCGTGGCAATATTGAAGAAGCGAAGGAAGCTCTCAACCAAGCTATCTCCATTGATCCGAGTAAAACTTTGGCTGTTCACGCCCAACAGGTTTTGCGTGATCCTGAAACTTACAACACTGCCGTGTCCAAACCCGGCCAGGTCATCACTCCACCAAAAGAGTAATCTTAGATTTGATGTAAAGGTCTTCCCAAAGCAGCTTCAGCAGCTTCGTGTATAACTTCTGCCAGCGTTGGATGAGCGTGGATTGTAGCGCAAATGCCTTCTGCAGAGACACCATTGCGCATGGCTACTGCAACTTCAGCAATCAAATCAGATGCATGGGGACCGAGAATGTGGCAACCGAGCACCTTGGCTGTGTCGTCCTCTACGAGTAGTTTGACTGTCCCTTGACCTTCGCCTTGAGCCAAAGCTTTTCCATTGGCACCAAGCATGAAACGACCAGTTCTAAAGTTGAGCCCCTGCTCTTTACACTGCGCTTCTGTCAATCCAACTTGAGCCAACTCAGGTTTGACGAAAGTGACAGCCGGGATGACATCACTTTCAAACTTGGCTTCATGTCCTGCTGCGACCTCAGCAGCAACAAGGCCCTGAGAAGAAGCGACATGTGCCAACCACCAGCCACCAGTGGCGTCACCGATGGCAAAAATGCCATCAACATTCGTTCTCATTTGCTCATCTACTTTGATGAGCCCCCTATCAGTCTCAATACCAAGCTCTTCCAAACCAATGCCATTTGTGCAAGCTTTACGGCCCACAGAAACGAGAGCTTTGTCTGCCTCGATAGTTTCACCATTCTCCAAGACAGCGACCGCTTTACCATCTTGGGCACTGAGCTGAGTGATCTTGGTTTTGGTTTTGACTGTAACGCCTCGTTTTTTGAGTCCAGCAGTTGCCTGTTTGGCCAACACTTTGTCAGCATTGAGCAGAAGTCTGTCGAGGGCTTCCACAACAGTCACTTTTACGCCAACGAGGGAATAGAAAGTGGCAAACTCACAGCCGATGACTCCGCCACCAACTATCAACATAGATTCAGGCAGACTCTCCATGTCCAGGGCATGGTCTGATGTAATGACTACATCGCCATCAACTTCGAAAACTGGAATATTGGCAGGCTCAGAACCTGTAGCAATAATGATTTTGTCTGCTTTAACTGGTTCATCACAGTCAGTGACCTCAATGGTGTCTTTGGCTACGAGGCAGCCACGACCACGAATAATCTCAACTTTTCGGCGGCCAAGGACCTTTTCTATACCTGTAACGAGCTCTGTAACAACAGACCTTTTTCGCTCGATGGCCTTTGCCATGTCAAAACGAACGTTTTCAGCAAAAACACCAAAGGATTCGCCATTTTGAGCTTTGTAAAACACATCTGCAGAGGCAAGAAGGGCTTTGGTTGGAATACATCCTCGCTGCAGACAGGTACCGCCGATACCTCCTGCATCGATGAGGGCCACCGACAAACCAAGCTGCGAAGCGCGCAATGCAGCCACATAACCGCCAGGTCCCCCACCTAGAATTGCTAGATCGTATCTTGTGCTCACCCTAACTCCTCCGACTCGTTACATATTCGAAAGTGTGCGATATACTCAAAAATCAAGTGGAAGAGAGTAACACATGAAACGTGTCGTCGTCATTGGCTCTGGAGGAGCAGGCAAGTCTACCTTTGCCAGAAGTTTGGCTGAGGTAACAGGATTGCCTTTAATCCATCTAGACGCCCTCTATTGGCAGCCGGGATGGCAACCTACACCAAGGGACGTCTGGCGTCAACGAGTCGAAGAACTCGTTGCCCAAGACGAATGGATCATGGATGGCAACTTTCAGTCGACTTTCGACTTGAGACTTCCTAGAGCTGACACGATTTTTTATCTCGATTATTCTCGATTCCTCTGTTTGTTCAGAGCAATAAAACGAATATGGCAATGGCGCGGAAAAACACGGTCAGACATGGGACCGGGCTGCCCTGAGAAGGTAATGGATTTACAGTTTGCCCGTTGGATTTGGAATTACCCTGATGCCGAACGTCCCAAAGTGCTGAAGATATTGAAAGAACTTGATGAAGGAAGAGAAATCTTCATTCACAATTCGCCACAGGAAACGCGTGCCTTCCTCGATGGGTTAAACTAGGAGACTCCAACAATTCGACCTGAAAGAGAAATTAGATGAGCCTGCGCGGAGCAGCTATTCACCAAAAGAGGGAGATGATCTCCTTCGAAAGTGCACAAGAAATCATGTTGAAGAAGCTACCTCAGCTTCAAGAAGAGACCGTTCCACTAGCGTCAGCCAAAGACAGAGTCTTGGCACGAGACATCAAAGCGCGCGAAGACCAACCAGCCAAGCCCCTTTCTAGTCGCGACGGTTATACCTTCAAAGCATCTCCTGATGGCCAACAACTCTTGCTGACCATAGCAGGAGAATCGCGAGCTGGGGGCTCACCGCAAGAAGAGCTAGCTGAGGGGACAGCAACTCGCATTTTCACAGGAGCTCCCCTGCCCCTTGGTGCTGACACTGTTTTAATGCAAGAGGATACAGTGACAGAAGATGGCAAGTTGGTTATCGAAGCTGGTTATCCATCAGGAAAATATGTGCGTACAGTTGGCAGTGACTGCAAATGCGGCGACCTCATGCTAAAAGCTGGTACGACTATACAGCCTGCACATTTAGCGCTCCTTGCTTCCCTTGGCGTCATACACATTCCAGTCACGAGAAAACCAACAGTTGGTTTTTTGGTCAATGGAGACGAGATTGTCTCGCCAGGAACTTTTCCTTGCCCTGCAGGTTCCATTCGCAACTCAAACAAAATAGCCGTCGAAAACCTCATCATTGAAGCAGGAGCTTCACCCATTTATCTGGGTTCAATTGGTGATTCACAAGAAGCTTTACGTAAAGTTTTTGCGCAAGCGCCACCTGTTGACATACTTCTGACAATTGGTGGAGCCTCTGTGGGTGATTATGACTATGTACTGCAGACGGCGATTGATGAAGGTTATGAGATTGCCTTTTCACGTATTGCCCTCAAACCTGGCAAACCGACAATATTCGGAATCAAAGGGAACAAACGTCTCATTGGTCTTCCTGGTAATCCAGTCAGTTGTATCGTTGTCTTCCAGCTATTGGTCCGACCACTGCTTCGCGCTTTGGCTGGAGCCAATGAGTTTCATCTAGCTTCCTCTAAAGCTGTTTTGTTGGCTGATGAAAAGAAGGAACCCTTGCGTCGCTATTTTTTACCGGGCCAGTTGAAAGTGACTGAAGAGGGAAAAATGGCTGCAATTCCATCACGTTTTAGAGAATCTTCAGCTCTTGGATCTCTTGCTGAAGCAACTGTGTTGATAGTGCTTCCCGAGGGAGTAGATTTCATCAAGGCTGGCAAGGAAGTGATTGTATTGCATCTCGATAGGAAGGAAGTGCCGCTATGATCCCAACTCTATTCATAGTTGGTGCGTCTGGTTCGGGAAAGACGACATTAATTGAAGCTGTCGTCAAAGAACTGGTTCAACGAGATCTTGCTGTCGGATACATCAAACATGGTCCGCCAAACTTCGTCATGGACGTTGAGGGCAAAGATAGTTGGCGAATTCGTCGGGCCGGAGCCAAAGCTGTGGCCATAGAGAATGGCCCGCGTATTGGTCTCAATCTAGAGGCCTGGCAGCAATCGGGACCGCTTGCTATTGGCTCTCTATTGTTCCCCGATACACTGGACTTGATAATCGTTGAAGGGTACAAATCGACGAGTTACGAAAAAATCGAAGTCTTTAGGCAAACCCACTCAACAACTCCTTGTTGCACGCCAGCTGAAGGTGTCATCGCCTATGCCACTGACGATTGCTACTCGTTATCAAAGGAAGTGCCCCACCTAGACCTAGCCAAACCTATTGCAGTCAGTGACTTCATCCAAGAATGGCAACGTGAGAGAGCAGCTTTCATTCACGAACAGGTTGATGTAAAAGTGGACGGTGTTCCCCTGGCGGTGAACGATTTTGTCGCCAACACTCTGGCCAGAACAACGCGAGCTCTCTTTGCCAATCTGCGAGGAGCCCACCCGCTAGCTTGGTTAAAAATTGATGTCAATAAAAAGGATAGTTGCCAAGTTCGTGTCAATGCCCCGAAAACGACCATTGCGATGAAACCTTTCATCGAGAAGATGATTGCGAGCACTCTAAGAGGGTTTTTGATGTCATTGGCTGGAGGTCCTGGCCAAAACACTGCATTCACTATCGAGATTGCTGCAGAAGAGCCTCTCAAAGCACCAAAGGTTTGAGCCCTAAAGTGCCCTCTAGACCGTCCTCTTCTGCCACTTGAACTGTCATATCGTATTTGTCCACTTGCAGAGTAAAGTCTACTTCTTCGATAAGGCCTACTTCGGCCAAGCATTGACCTGTGCGAGAACGCCGCAGCTCTTCCCGTAGATCTTGCACTCCACGAGCCATGAGTAGACAAGTGCGAGCTTCGTCACCAAAAGTGCAATGGGGAGACATCTTCGCCAATCTGTCCAAGATGACACCTGCAGTCAAGGCATCATCAAGGGTGTATTTACCTCTTACACCCGAAAGAATTACGAGAAAGTCTTGGCCAGACTCTTCCAAGATGTCCAAGATACCTTTTGCCGTAGCTGTGGCATTCAACAATGCTCCAACTAATACGGTGTTGATGAAATTCCAAGTAAGATAAATCGTTCCAGTGCCATTCGTTGTCGATAAAATGAATTTTCTTTCGCTCAGGTCTGCCTTGTCGAATTCGATCATGGCATTGGCATAATCAAATCCATCGACCTTTTTGCCAAAGCGAGCTCCAGACGTATACCATCCTTCTCCAAGCTCTTCCTTGAGAGATTTTGCCTGAACAACATCCTTTGCCAGCAGGACCTTGGGTGCACCTCCTGCGAGCAAAGTGACCATAACCGATGTTGCCCTCAAGATATCGATGACGAGAGCTCCGCCAAATGTCTTTTCTCCAGTCAAGTCATTGGGGCTAAAAGCCAAATCGACTTTCACGAGTATCTCCCATCAAACTAATCGTCCATCATTTGGAGTGTCACTGGACCAGTGGTATCATGATTGTAAGGAAGCTCACCACATATTAAAAGGAGGCCTACATCCAATGGAACGTCCGAAATTAGCCCCCAAAGCGGCCGACCAAATATCACGTGACGAAATTTTGTCCTGGCCCAAGGCGGATTTACACTGCCACCTTGATGGTTCCATTCGTCTCAAAACACTCATAGAGTTGGCCAAAGAGTTTGGTGAGGAACTACCTTCCACTGATGAAAAAGAGCTCAGAGAACATCTTGGTATTGGCAAACGTTTTGACAATCTGCAGGATTATCTCAAGGTTTTTGACATCACCCTATCTGTTCTTCAGTCAAAGGAAGCTCTAGAACGAGTTGCCTTCGAGCTAGCCGAAGATGCCGCAGCAGAGAATGTGGTTTATCTAGAAGTTCGTTTTGCACCCGTATTCCACACTTCCCACGCCCTCAAGTGGTCAGACACTGTTGATGCCGTTCTTGCAGGCTTGAAGAGAGCGGAAGAAAAGTATGACATCACCTGCCGACTGATAGTGACAGGAATACGGTCTATCGATCCAATCATTTCTAAAGAACTTGCTGAGCTTGCCGTAAGCTACAAGGGAAAAGGTATTGTCGGATTTGATTTGGCTGGTGCTGAAGAAGACAATCCAGCTTCAGACCACACAGAAGCTTTTTATGTAATCAAAAACAACAATATCAACTGTACTTTACATGCAGGAGAAGTCGTTGGGCGCAAATCCATTTCAGAAGCACTGCACTATTGTGGAGCCGACCGAATAGGCCAAGGAACGAAACTAATCGAAAACTCAGATTTGCTCAACTACGTGAATGACCATCGCATTCCCTTGGAGATCTGCCTCTCCTCTGCCATCCATGTTGGAACGCACGATAATGTATCTCAACATCCTTTCCCTTTTTATCTCAACTATGGTTTGAGGGTTACTCTAAACTCAGATAGTCGACTATTCACTGACACAACAGTTACAGATGAATTGTACCTGGCTGCTCAGACCTTCGAATTGACACGAGAAGATCTCATCAACATCATCATCAATGGCTTCAAAGCATCCTTTTTACCTTTCAAGGAAAAAGTCACAATGATGAATAAATATCTCCCAAGTTTGGGTAGAAAAGTCCCCAAATTCCAAGCAATCCGCTTGGGAAACGGCAAGGACGAATAAGCAAAATGAGCAAAGAAGAGAGGGCTACACCTTCACGAAGAAGGTTGAACATAGCTTTGTTGCTCATTCTTCTTTGCGCAATTCCGGCTTTTCTCTATTTCCAAAGACTCCTATCGGACGAAGAACATTTGACAGCTTCTCGCCATAGAATGGTCGTTGATCAAATTATTGCTCGCGGGATAAAAACTCCTGAAGTGTTGGCAGCAATGCGCAAGGTTCCCCGGCACATGTTCGTTCCGCACCTTCTAGTGCCGAGAGCTTACGCTGATTACCCTCTTCCCATAGGCAAGGGTCAAACCATATCCCAACCCTATATCGTCGCACTAATGACTGACGTATTAAAACCTAAGAAGGGAATGAAAATTCTCGAAGTAGGTACTGGCTCAGGATATCAAGCGGCCGTCCTAGCTGAATTGGGCTGTGAAGTTTATACGATTGAGATCATTCCTGAACTGGCCAAATGGGGGAAAGATAAAATCACGGAAGCAGGTTACCCAACGGTCAAAGTGCGCACAGGGAATGGTTACAATGGGTGGCCTGAATATTCTCCTTTTGATGCAATCATCGTAACCTGCGCACCAGAGTCCATACCCCGTCCACTCATTTCTCAGCTTGCTGAAGGTGGACGAATGGTCATACCAGTTGGCCCGCAACATTTGGGTCAATCATTGACATTAGTAACTAAACGAAATGGTGAAGCCATAACGGACGCAATCATACCCGTCCGATTTGTACCAATGGTGGGGGAAACAGGAAAACAGGAACCCCAATAAATGCTCGATTCTTGTGGACGAACTATTAACTATCTGCGTATATCAATTACAGATCGCTGTAATCTTCGGTGTCGTTTTTGTATGCCTGAAGGTGGTGTCGACAACATACCCCACAAGGAAATACTGCGCTACGAAGAGATACTGGAAGTAACCAGAGCGGCTGCAGAGCTTGGTATTGACCGATATCGCATATCTGGCGGCGAACCTCTGTTACGACGAGGTGTAGAGAGTTTTTTGCAGGAACTCGCTAATCAAGAAGGTACCAATCGTGTCTCATTGACGACCAATGGACTGTTGTTAGCAGACAAGGTCGATGTGCTTGCAAAGGCTGGACTCAATGCAGTCAATGTAAGCCTAGATTCCCTTAATGAAAAGAGGCTCAAAAGATTGTGCGGAGGAGGTTCTCCTACGCAGATAATTAAGGGAATAGATGCTGCAATAAAGGCTTCACTGAAGGTCAAAGTAAACACAGTATTGTTGCGTCCAGTATTGAGTGAATTGGCTGAATTCATAACCTTCTCTGAGGAGCGACAGGTCCCCATCAGATTCATCGAATTCATGCCACTTGATCAAGAGACCGCTAGCCGTACGGGAGAAGAGGTTGTGCCTGTACCTGAACTCGTTGCAGCCTTAGAGCAATTGGGTACACTAGTAACTGAAAAGGGACCTGAAGGTTGCGGTCCTTCACGGTATTTCAGACTGGCCGAGAGAAAAGCGACGATAGGTATAATCTCTGCTCTGTCCTCACCATTTTGTGATACCTGCAACCGGATAAGACTGACTGCAGATGGCAGACTCAAGCCCTGCTTGGCCAGCCCAGTAGAAATTGATGTAAAGAGCGCAATTCGAAGCGGGGCAACAGGCGAGGAAATCAAAAAACTGATTCGGCAGACCATAGAAGCAAAACCCAAAGCGCACCAGCTAGCAGACGGAGAAAAACCACAAAGAAGTATGTGTAAGATTGGTGGCTGAGAGTATGAAAGAGAGAGTCTCTTGAGCAACGGACTAACCCATATAGATGAATATGGCGCAGCAAGAATGGTTGATGTGTCAGACAAAGCAGCGACTAAACGTGTCGCCCTTGCATCAGGTTCCATCACTATGTCTTTGGACACACTAAAGGCTGTCAAAGGGGGCTCATTAAAAAAAGGTGACGTCATTGCTGTTGCGCGCATTGCTGGTATCAACGGCGCAAAAGCCACATCAAACCTAATTCCCCTTTGCCACAACATTGTTTTGGACAAAGTCAATGTTGAGTTCGCCTTTGGTGAAAATGACACTTTGGGCAGAATTGACATTACAGCTGAAGCCACTGCAACTGGCAAAACAGGTGTAGAGATGGAAGCACTTACTGCCTGTTCCATCGCTGCTTTGACCTTGTATGATATGTGCAAGGCAATCGACAAAGGAATGACCATCGAAAGTATTAGGCTCGAAAAGAAAGAAGGAGGGCGTAGCGGTGCCTGGACCAGGGACTAAAGGAACAATACATGCCGTCTGCCTCTCTGAAACAAAAGGTGTTCAAAAAACACCTTGTGAAGAGGTTACTCTCGTCGTGGGTCACGGTTTAGAAGGAGATGCTCACGCAGGAAAATGGCATAGGCAAGTCAGCCTTCTCTCCACCAATTCCATCAAATTCATGCGTGACCGTGGAGCAGATGTTGACAGAGGCTCATTTGGTGAAAACATTGTCGTTGAAGGCATAGAGGTACATGAGTTACCCGTTGGCACAACACTGCGAATTGGTGATGAAGTCCTCCTCAAAGTGACACAGATAGGCAAGGAATGGCATACAATGTGCGCCATCGGAAAGGCAGTCGGAGACTGTATAATGCCTAAACGAGGAATATTTTGCGAAGTAATCATAGGCGGAAAAGTCCGCCCTGGACAAACCATCGAGGTGGTTGATGAGCCCTAGCAAGTCACAGGCTGCCCAGTGGCGTGAAGTCGTTCGGAAACACCTCGACTCATTTTTCGGTACACCCGTAACTGTTTTCACACCCCACGACAGATGCCAACCTCGTGTATCCGTTGCTGAATATCCTCCTCGTCCAGAACATCCTTATTGGACATATGTAACCATTGGTATGTCCTCAAAAGAACAGCACATTCCCAACAAAGCACCTGATTGGCTGACACCAAGGGTAGAGCTGTTTTGTTATGTTCAACAGCGCGCTAAATGGCCTGTTGAAGTATTGAACTTATTGGGGCGCTTGCCTGCTGAGCAGAAGAGTTACGTATTCTGGTGGCACACTGTTGATTGTGGCGGACCTCTCGATGAGAAAGAAGACACAACTGTTTCGGCAATGTTGTTATTACCGCCCTACTTTGAAGATGAAGAGTTCGACAAACTCGAAAAAGATGGCACAAAAGTACGATTCTTGTTTGCATTGCCAGTTACAGAAGCAGAAAGAAGAATGGCTCTAGCTCGTGGAGGACAATCGCTAGAAGAGATGTTGTTGGACGAAAACGTAGACTTCGTCTTTGATCCCTTGAGACCGTCAGTCGTCTGACCCGAAAAAGAACTGCAGGGGACGCTCTACTCGCAATTGCCAGGCATACTCATTGTGGCCAGCACCTGCATCTTCATAATACTCAAGGTCTTTGTGTAGCCTGAACCCACGTTCGAGCAACAGATCTCGTAAATCACGGCTATCGTGAACCATATCTGAAACGCCATCGCCGTCTCTATCGGATCCACCCTCATATGTGCCAACATCCAACCAGATTCTCAGACCCTGTGTACCAGGAGGTGCACTGTCTACATCGCGCAATATTGAACGAGTGTCCCACCATATGGAAGTTGAGACTGCGCCTACCATGGAAAAAACCTGCGGAAAGTGCCAGCCGATCCAGAAGGACACCAAACCACCAAGGCTGGAACCCATCACTGCTGTGTCTTCTGGACCAGGGAGAGTCCGATAATGGCGATCGATGAAACTTTTGACAGTCTCTGTGAGAAAAAGAGCATATTTCTCAGCTTGACCACCCTCGAAACGAAGATCCCAACTCGGAGTATATTCTGCCATCCGTCCCATAGTGTTAAAAACACCAACGGCAATACACTCTCTCATCTTGCCCGCTGAACAGAGCCTCTCAATGGCATACTCAATGTTCCAGCCTATTCCGGCAAAGGCCGTTCCCGTATCAAAGACATTGTTTCCGTCTTGGAGATAAAGAACAGGGAAACGTTTCTCACGTTCCTCGTAATAACTGGGTGGCAGATAAACAAGCACCATCCGACGATTGTTCAGCTGAGGAGAATAAAAATCTCGGTGTTCCTTGATCCATCCCCTGCAAGCCGATCCGGATTCCTGCCGCTGATATATCCACAAATCGCCAAAAAGACGATCAGGTCGCTCACCCACGCTGTCAACTCCTTCCACAAGACTTCGCTTGTTATACCATAAAGATCAATCTTTTGGGCTGCTAGCTTGAGAATGGAAGTGAATCTGGTGTTTTATAATATGCTGATTGCAACAAACCATCGGAAGGAATGACAAATGCCAGAAGAAAAGAAATCAATCAAAGAACTCGTTGATGAAGTGCTCGCCGATGGCAAAATTACTCGTGAGGAACATAAAAAGCTCCGTGAAGCTTTTATGGCTGATGGGGAAATCGACCAATCAGAGCATGAACAACTGCAGCGCATTATGGACCTCGTAGACGCTGGCAAAGTGAAGATAATCGACGAACGTGAGGTAGGCTAAACCAGCTTATTTGCGTTCAAAGGGCACAGAATAAACTACGCCATCTTCGTTATTGAATTCGAGTCTTCCAGAAAAATCCTCAGCTTGCTTGAAAATCACTGTATCCATTAAGCTTGCAGCTACCCTAAAGGGATCTTTCAGTGCACTGGTTTTTGAATAATTGTAGAAAGCCATTAAGTAATCTGCTTTGTCTTCCATTTTCCCTATGAGGGCAACACAGCCATTGATGGCACTTTTGCTCTGAATGCGTTTGAACAAAAAACGTAAGCGCTCCATAAAAAGTTTTTCTTCGATTTCTGTCTTTCTGACTCCAAGAAAAAAGCCTGTATTAGAGGCGTGCGATTGCCAATCAACAGGTCTATTGCACAGATCATAAGCAACTTCACACAGGAGCCTTTCACCCCCAGAAAAAGTAAGCACTTTTCTTGCGCTGAAAGAACGCTCCCTATCAAAGACCTCCCAGTGCATTGCAGCATAATCGCGAGCACTCTGATGTTCTTTGAAGGCTCTGCGAAAAACATCCTTTGATTGATATGAAACCAATGCGATTTCATCAGGAAGATAGGAAAAAACTGCATTGTCATATTTTGCTTTATACGGTAAAGCAACGTGGTAAGAGACGAGACCTTTGTCAGCCATTATTCCAGGAGTAGCTGGAATGAAACTATTCTCCAACTGACCTATGAATTCTTTTTTAGTAAGACTGTTGAGACGCCAGCCTCTCCAGACGCGGTAATATGGTGGTTCCTCTGCGACCAAAACAGAAGCGGAGAGTACAAAAAGAATTGATACAAACAGGACAAGCTTGATAGACATGCAGTTCTCTTCTCTTGCCGCCGAAAGTCTATGAGAGTCACTTACACTTTACAATTTGAAGGTGAGAAGGTGCCAAAGACTGAAAAATCGACAGGCTGTCTGTGCCCTGTTTGTGGGACCTCTATCGAAAGCAATCCCTTTTACTGTGCTCGCTGTGAAACGCCTCATCACCAAGACTGCTGGGAATATCTTGGTGGCTGCGCAGTCTTTGGCTGTGAACCAGGTAGTGAGAGACTACCAGCAACACAGCAGGAATGGTCACTGTTGGAACGAAGTGCACAAAGAGCCCTATGGTTTTACAGAGCTTATGTTTTCAGTCTCTTGGGTATTGGTGTTGGCGCAGCCTACAGTTTTGTACACGGTTTGCTGCCAAGCTTTTTTGATTTTGGTAGCGCTGGTATATTCACACTCGTTTTTAACATACTACCCTCACTCTTCTTGCTAATATGTTTAATGACTTTCCTTCTATCTCTCTTGCCAGCAATCTTCGTCAGACTGGGATTGAGTCGCTCATTGGCTGGAACACTCTCTCCTCCCCAAAAAGGTCGCGCCGACATTATTGAACGAATGGAACTGAAAGGGATCTTGGGTTTGTGTCACCGCTTCTTATCAGTGTTCAAACCGAGTATCTTGATGGTCCTGATATTCATTGTTCTCATAGCCCTTGTTAGCCTCGAACATACTTTAGGCTTTGGTGATTTCTTCTCTTTGGCAATCACCTTATCCTTCATTCTCTTGCCACTCGAGGCGGCACGAAAACACTTGGTTTATTTGGCAAGTCTACAAAACAGGTTCATCGTCAGTTTCAAAGAGAAGAAACCTAGAGATTAAAAAACAGAGACAACAAAGCTGCTACAAAAACTATGTTGGCTATGTATTCGAGTGCAATACCAAAATAATAATACCCCCCATGTTCGACTTTCGGAGGATGGTTCAAGTCGAACACTCCTACAGCGGGATAGGGCTCTTGTAGCTTGAGCACTCCCCTGTCTCCTGGCCTGATGTAACGCTCTACGAGAAGCAGTTGGTTAAATGCGATGTATTGCTCGAGGTAGCCATCGACAGGCTCAATACGGTGTCTGTTTCTTTGGTAATAAGTCGCCAGAATGCGCCTTGGTTCCACACCATCATCAAAGACAAAACAGCCAATCATGCTCGAGACTACCCTATAAAAATCTACCAGGGAAGTCTGTAGAACGCCTTTAACTTCAGGTTTTGCGACGATGATGTATTTGTCTGTAATCGGGTACTCTGAACCATCATCTGCACAAAAGACCACTTCTTTGATTTCTTTCTGAAGTGTTACGCCTCCTAGGGTTCTTTGCTGATAAAGGAAGTCTTCACTTTCATCACCAACAAATGTGCCTTCTAGTACCCTTTCCTTTCTAAAAAACATCCAGTAGTTGCAACTATGTGCATACAGAAGTGGTGCAAGTAGGGGAGGAGCTGAACAGCCCTTTCTTTGCTCACTACGTGCCAATCCTCGCAACAATAAATAGAATCCCATAAGACCGATTGAAACAAAGGGTATTCCCATAGTGCCACCTCTTTATCTTGAGACATTGGTGGCAACTAGCAGTTCCTTAAAATACAAGAGTTATTCCTCTGCTTGCTCTCTGCTTAAACAATCCAAAGAAGGATTACATTTATTATATGCTTTTTTTATTGTTTTTATTTTGAACATTCTTTGATTGACTCAGACATTCAAAATGATAAAACTCCTGCTCCTTGCTATACTTACTAGATAAGCAATAACAGCCTTACGCCAAAGGCCAGCAGTGACTAAAAACAAACCGTAAAAAAGTGAAAGGTCCTCCCTCAATGAAGTCGCTAGTCCTAACAACCCTCGTACTGTCGTTAGCCTTGCTTCCTAACATATCAGCCTACGCTGAGGATGAAGACGTAGTTAAGCTCCTCCCACCTCACAGTCATAAGGGGAGTCAGCAACTGATGAAAGTGTTGCAATGGCGAAATAGCCTTAGAGAGTTTAACGATCATCCGATTCCAGACGAATACATCGGAAACTTGTTATGGGCTGGATGCGGAATAAATCGTCCTAAATCAGGAAAACGCACTGCCCCCTCTGCTCGCAACCAACAAGCAATCGACATTTATGTCTCAATGAAAGAAGGAGTATATCTCTATCTCCCTAAAAAGCATGCCTTAAAGCTCATCATCAAGGGTGATCATCGAGAGAAAACAACATTGGGACAAGAGTACGTAAAAAACGCGACTCTCAACTTAATCTATGTTGCTGACAGACGTAAAATGAAGGTCAGCAAGGACAAGCAAGAGTTTTATGCAGCAACGGACACTGGCTTCATTGCTCAAAACGTATATCTGTATGCCTGCTCTTGCGGCTTGGGAAGTGTTGTGCGCGGTAGTTTTGATGGAAAAAAACTTTCTAAGCTCCTTGGCCTAGCTAAAGAACAATTCGTCACACTCTGCCATTCAGTTGGTCACCCAGCAAATCAATGACACAGGCCAAAGAGTGGTAGAATCAACTCTTAGATGAGTGACAAAACAGAAAAAACGAGTATATCAACGCCCAAGCCGGCTCAAGTTCAGGATGAAACTGAAGCTGGTGTGCGCGCTTCAGCCGATCCTGCAATCAAAGCAGATGACGTACCTGCCAAAATCGACCACTATGAGATTGAAGGAGAACTGGCTCGAGGTGGAATGGGAGTTGTGTATTCAGCACACGAGCCAAGTTTAGGAAGACGCGTCGCCCTCAAAGTAGTCAATAAGAAACTCATCACTGACGAAGGTGTCCTTGCTAGGTTCGACCAAGAAGCACGAGCCGCAGCGGACCTCAAACACGCAAATGTAGTCTCCATTTATTTTCGTGGGACTTACGATGGTGCGCCATACTTCGCAATGGAGCTCGTTGAGGGAAGAAGTCTCTCCGATGTGGCCAGAGATGGGCCGCTCGAGCCTAAGGTCGCTCTTGGATATCTGTTGCAAACCTGCAAGGGTTTACAGGCCGCAGATGACAAGGGACTCATTCATCGCGATATCAAACCGGCAAACCTGATGTTGACCAATCGTGGTGAGATCAAAATTACTGACTTCGGTCTTGCCAAAGCCCTCGAAAGTGATGCGGATTTGACTCACTCGGGTCTCGTTGTTGGAACCCCTCATTACATGTCTCCCGAGCAAGCCCAAGGTCGCGATTTGGATTGTCGAGCAGATATCTACTCTTTGGGTGCTACTTTTTATCATCTTCTCTGCTCAAAACGTCCCTTTGAGCGTTCTTCAATAACAGGAGTTTTACTGGCCCACGTCAACGAGCCAGTTCCACCATTAAAACAGAACTGTCCTAACATACCTGCTCCTGTGTGTGCGACCATAGAAAAGATGCTGGATAAGCGTCCTCATAATAGGTTCCAGAACTACACAGAGCTCATAGAGCACGTTGAGTCATTGCTAGCTTCACTTTCAGGTTCCGTTTCACATGCGACGACCAAAGTTGTTACAAAACCTAACATTAGCGAGACTATACAGGCTGAAAGTGCGCCGACCGGTGTTTCAGAAGTAACACCCTCGTCCGAAACAGAGCAAGCATCGGTGGCCATCCAATGTGCCTGTTTTTTTCTTGCCTTCTTTTCCACACTTATCTTGTCAGCCAGAACACTGCGCTTCTGGGACTTAACTGTTGGTGCAGGTATGTATCCTTGGCTCTATTTCCCTGACAATCCAGTATCAGTTGGCGCAGAGATAAAATTGCTGGCAGCTCACGTCATCCCACGGGGGCTCATCTGGGGACTGATCTTAGGAGTGATAGCCTGGGCTGTGCAAAAACGTCTCGAGGAATGGCGCACCAATTCTGGCTTCGCAGCAACCTACGGAACTATGACAAGTGTAGCTTTAGTGAATCTCTCTTTTGCAGTGGTGGTCATCAGTAGAGGACATCCACAACTACCCATGGCCTTGCCCTTTGGCGAAAAAGTGGGCACAATTCTCAACATTTTCACCGCTGCAGCCATTGTTGGGTTGATGACTTCTCCATCTTGTAAAAGGAAACATTTCTTTCAGGTATTCGGTTTGTCTGCATGCCGAATATCATTAGACATTGGTCTCATAGCCATACTTTGGCGACCTCTTGGATTTGGAAGCAATGTATTTGAAATGGCTTACGCCATAGGAGACTCCGTTTTAGCGGGTAGTTTTCTATTTGGAGCAACGTGGTTGTTATTGCTCCTTCCTGTTTCATTAATCATTGGGCGAGCAATCGTTTCGAAATTAGCCCACGAACATAGCACTCTTTTCTTGGGCACATTAGTTGCTTCTCTTGTCGTTGGATATTCAGTCTTTGCTCAAGTATTACTTGTCACCTACCACCCGCCAGACCAATATTTCCTCGCTGGCGTTGGTGGTTTCCTTTCTCTTATGGCCTTAGGCTGGTTTCACTGGAAAGTTCTTGCAGCCACGGAGGTGCAGCATGAGAAATAGTTTGCTGCCTGCCTTCTTTGTTAACCTTCTTCTCTGCTCAATGTTGTTTGGAGCGAAGCAGCATTTCCTACAAGAACTGGTAAGACTGGGAAACCCAGGATTTAGGTTACCAGGTGAGGTTGACGGCCTCTGTTTTTCAAGAGACTCCAAGCGACTAGCAGGTTGGACGAGGGCCACTAGAAGCACAGCGGCCTCACTAAGAATCTGGAGTGTCCCAGAAGGTAACGAACTCTTCCGTTCTAGCGAACAAGACATTACATATGCATATTTCTCTGATGACGGACAAAGGTTCTTTGCCGGAGGTAACTATTCCATTGCTGTTTATGATGTGTCCTCTGCTACTCCAATCATAACGCTAAACAAACTAGACACTAATGAACATTTGAGCAAAATGTCCAAGGATGGACAGTATCTTCTCGTTGGCACGATGTTAGATAAGGACGTGAAAGAAGGGCGGACAGAGGACCTACTACTCCTTCGTTGTTTTGAAGTTGAATCTTCCTCAGAACTCTTTCGCCAAACCTACCCCTATGGTCAGTGCCTCTCCTTGGAATTCGCACCAAACTGCAAGGAGTTTGTTTTCGTTCAAAGCCAAAAGCTCTCTTTCAAAGAGTGTCAAAGGGGCAATGATGTAGCTACACCATTGGCCATTAGTCTAAAAGAGATCCCTTATGGACAACTGCGACCAATCGTAGAATTCTCTCGTTCAGGCAAGTATTTGCTCTGTGCGGACTGCCCTCGAAGACTCGACGACAACAGCGATCTCCTCAAAGACGAGACTGCTCGTGCTTATCTAATGGATGGATATACCCATAAGCAGCTCAATGAACTCAAACAACCTGGTGGAGCCTTTTCAGCTGGTTTCAACGAACTGGAAACGGAAGTATTGCTTTCAACGCCGAAAGGAATTCACGCCTTTGATGTTTCCAGTGGACAAAAAAAGTGGAGTTGGCAGGGAAATTGTGATGGAAGCCAACAAAGTAGGATTGCCAGCTATAGTTACCGTGCACGTGAATGGCTCTTGTTCAAAGCAAACTTCAATAAGAGAATAGTCGTTGAAGGCAACGAAGACAAAAACTCAGCCCTCTTGACCATCTTGCCCAAGGGCGACACATCAAAAAACAAGAGTCACTTCCTCGCAAACAGTTGCAAACTTCGTTCACTTGCCATATCTCCAAATGGAAGTCATGTTGCCATTGGCGACGAAAACAACATTGTATCGTTGTTTGACGGCCATACCGGCAAAAAGTGTGCTGCTCCTGATGGGCACTTTGGATTAGTCAGCGCAATCTCTCTATCTAAAAAGAATGACTACACGGTCACAGGTAGCTCTGACGGTACAATTCGTTTGTGGAAAGCTGATGGTGTACAAGTTGGAAATGTGGGCAGACATAGAGCCCCAATCGTTGCACTAGCCTTTTCTCCGGCCGGAGATGAAATAGTCTCTGTTTGTATGCAAGGCCTGGTACGTCGTTGGTCAGTACCAAATGTTGCACCATTTGGGGCGACTCAACTTACAGATGGTATTCAAGAAGCTGCGATGGTTGCTTCGAAAGGTGTCCTCGCCATAGTAGACAGGCAAGGAATAATCTCTGTATACAATGAGCTTTTTGATGAACACAAACATACAAAACTCAAGGTCGTTCGTAGGCTAGACCAAGCCAAGGGATACTCAATAAACGACTTGCACTTGTGTTCTGCTGCGGCCACCATTACTGCAGTAGGTAAAAAGAGCCCACTGTTCGTTTGG
>CAZXTJ010000024.1:0-26996 GCA_964643655.1 uncultured bacterium | reverse complement strand
TCTTAACTGTGAATTAGTTTGTGATGATCCACTTGAAGATGTTGGTGATGGATTCTGCATTTACGATATCCATACCAAAGCTGCATTGGTTGGGGGAGTGGAGTTGTACCTAAAAATCATCTTGGGAGCAACACTGTTGGACAAGGCTCCGCCGCTACACATCAGTGCAAGCGTATTCATGTACTCTGCAAAGAAAAAGTTAATCACAAAGGATAAGAATGACTATTTGGAGCTTTTCTACGAAAAAAATGACTCACAAGGTTTTGGTTCGTGGAAACAGCTTGGCTGGCAAGCCAACTATCCATGTGAATATGAAGAGTTTGATGAATTTTGATAGGGAGGCGTTCCTGCACAGCTCCCCTACATGAATTTCCTGATTATCAATGCGACGATAATAGTTGGGGGAATTGCAGATATCGCATAACCAATGTACTTGAGTTCGATTTCACGAAGACCTGCAAAAACTGTTTCATCGACTTCGATTGTTTTGCCTTGTTTTTTCTTCAGTTCAGTTGCAATGATGCCGCTCAATGGAATGCTGTGGATATGGAACTCTCCCTGCGGGAAAGTGCTATTGATGATTACCCTCGAAGTACGCAGGAATTCATACTCAAAGTCTTCAAAGAGCTTTGCCTGGCCTTCTTGGAATGCAGGTTGTAGTTCTCCGCCACCATCTATGTGAATATTGCTTTTCATTTGGGCAATCGTTACTGCTGAGATGTTGGAAGCCTCGATGGTTACGGTATTGCGATTGTTGACAACAAAACCAGGGATTGAAACTGACTTGTCGCTAATCTCGATGAACGTTTCCTTCTGATATTTGAGGCGTTTGACGAGAGCTCGCATAATTGCGCAGGCGATGAAAAGAACACCACCTGCTACTGCAATGTAGATAGCCTCTTTAGGAGCTTTTAACTTCCTTGCATGTTTGTAATGGGCGGCAAACAGGCTCGTTAAAACATAGGCTATGTATCCAGAACTTGCGAGAACTACCAGGTTTTCCCACCACGAGATGGGTGTCGCTGCAAGAGGTACTGGGATTTTGATTGACTCGTTTTCCATCCAATCAGTCTTGCATAAAATGATTGTGCAAACAAACTAGAAGATTGCTACTTCGGTGTTGTGTTTTACTTAAGAAGAGAAAAAGTCTTGCTTCAATACCAAGCTCTAGTGATGAGAGGTGCGAAATGAATGGTGTGAGAATTTAGATTTATATCGTACTCTTGGCCTTCTTTGCCAGTGCACCTTCTGCGGTAGCTTCACAAGCTCCTTCCGAAAAAAATAGGTGTCATTTTATTGGTGTATCTAATTGGCATTATTTTGTGTTGGTGACAAAGCATATCAACCCAGGAAGACATCACGATTACGTTCAAGAGATATCGTTACACCAATACAAGATACGCGACAATACGTTGATAAAGACATATCCGCTTCGCCAAACCAAGTACAAAGACAAGGCGGGGAACAACGTATTCGTGCGTGCAGAGGTGAAAGGCAACTACGAAAATCTCCACAGCATACTTGTGAAACATCGAGTCAGCTATATATTTCCTTGGCATTCTGAAGATGAGAAGCCAACTTTCATACATAATGCTAGTGGCATATACCTAAAGGGTAAGCGAAAGAGTGTGCTTTTGTTGCCCAAGGCAAAGCTGCCAGAACTGTCAGATGCCTATAGTTCCGCTGAAGTTGTAGACGTCTTTTATACTGGGAATTCGTACTTTTTGTTGTTGCGTTGGTTAAACAACTGCTACGGAATGCGCGAGACTGTGAAGTGTATCAGTGTTCATAGCGTCGCCGCGGCTGCAATAAAGGCAAATTAGCTGGATGAGCTTTGCGCTATTTATGACTAGTGCGACTTAAAGCGACTTAAAGCCCTCTGTGACCACGTTTAAATTCTTAGAATTACAGGGTTTAACACATGAAAGAAAACTACTTGTCCACAGGCGACTCAATGTATGTCACGGATGTACTTGAACCACTTGCAGACACTGATTTGTTGCTCGTACTCATTGCTATCCGTCCTAGGCATCAGTCGACTGGTTTGCTCGAGGAACAGAACGTGTGGATACATACTTTCTGGTCTGCGATGCTCGAGTCCAAGGAAGACTTTGTTGGGTGTCGTACGACTTGGAATGCTGTTTTTTATGCCGTCGAGAAATCAAAAGGCGAAGTGTTTGAAGAGCTCATTTCTTCGCTCTTAAAGAAAAGTAGATCCGATGATCTACGTAGTGTTTGCGTGACGATGATGGTGTCTGGAGATATGGAGAAAAAGCTCCGATTGTTCGATGATATGCAAGCTGAAGTCGCCTCAGAATTGAACTTCAACACCATAAAGAATATCAATAGCAGGTTTGTCGACGGAGAGCTTCTTAGTCACCTCTTTGGGAACAGATGACGAATGAAGTTGTCTGATGTTTTTGGCTGTGAGTGATTGGCTGCTGAAGAGAGGAGGCGAAATTGAGCAGAAGACGAAAATCGTACAAAGGTTTCTACCTTGAAGTCGTTGATATCCATATAGAGGACATCGACAATTTCAGAGAATGGGAACCTGCAGATAAGTCAGATGTGTTTTTCTTGTGTTACGTATGTGTTGCTGAAAAGGGTGACGATAGTTTTTTCTATCGATTTCTCTGTCATGTGACCACACCAGAAGGCTTGATGAACGCCGCCTACGAGCGAAATGTCAATATTCCGCAAAGGGCTCTGCTGATTCTGAAAGATTACAGCTGGAAGAACCTGGAGCGACTGGTTCACGATATTGTTGATAGCTGCAGTTACCAGAACTGGTCAGTATCTCTCTCGAGGCTGGAGCGGTACTTCGAAGGGGATTACGAGGGTAGGGACGAGCAAGGAACTGTATGATACTTAGTTATGTTGAACGGGTAGTTGAGCTACCATAATAGGCGACTATATCGCTGCTTCTTTTTCAACGGCTTGGGCTTCTTTTATGATTTTGTCCATCTTCTTGAAGACTTCGTCATGGGGAACGACATTGCCATCACTTATGTTTTTCTCACTCATAGCGAGAAGTTTTAGCATTGCCATCGCTTCTGCCACATCTTTTATCAGCTCATCGGAGTGCTCTTTCAAGTATGAGCTAGGCTTTATGTCGTCTTTAAGGCTCACAAACTGCCTCCTTTTATCTGAAAAAAGCATAGCACGTGAATGGCTAAAAAAGCCGAATGTCGTTGATGTGGGTAAATCTGCCGGGTTGGTTGAAGCAGCAGTGGCGCTCCGAGTGGATGGCAGGAGCGGAAGCGAGTGGCAGCCAAATCGGGAGCCACATTCGTATAAAAGGGCCTTCCGGCATTCTCATCTAGCAGCGAAGAAGCTGCTGAAAATGAAATAATGGATGAAGCAGCAGGCTATTGCGCCGTAGCTGAAGTATGCTGCGTAGCCGAAACGCTGCGGAAGGAAGTCGAAGCCGCCGTATAACAATGCCGCGAATATTGCTCCGAAGGTGATTGCAAGGAACCAGGTCCAAAGGATTTGTGTGATCTTCAGTGGCACTTGTTCGAGGATGCTGTAGGTATCTTGACTATTGCCATCTTCATCTTCGATGCCCATGTGGATGACGCGCCACGATCGAAAGGGGATGAGGGGAATGCCTGCGAAGATTACCCATTCGGTTGTGATGAATGAGTCGTCATCGTCATTGCGGTCGGCGGCACAATAGTAGGTCGTTCCTATTCCATTGACTGACCAGGGCATAGATTTTCTCCAGTTTAAGAAAAGCGTTGTTTCGAGCTCAATTTTCGAGTTGATTTTGAAACGAAGTGACTTTAATTTAAGCTGACGAGGTTTGCGTTTTGCAATCGTTTTGTCGCTCCGTGTCCTTTGCGCGCGTGTCATGTACATGCTAGACTGCCTTTGCGTAGTGCAATCATGGGGCATTGAAGCGGGAACTGGACTATGTCTGACGACTTGTTCGCAAAGATCAAGAGTTATATCAATGAGCAAAAGGCTCAGGGTGGGCAACCTGCTGCTCCGCCAACTGTAGGTCCTCCGGCTGTGGGCCCGCCTGCTGTGGGACGGCCGGCTGCAAGGCCTCCTGCTGCTGCGGCTGCTCCGCCAGCTAGTCCGGCTCCGGCACCTGCTATGCCACCGCCTGCAGGGAGGGTGGCCACGCCACCTCCGGCAGCTCCGGCTGGGGATGCTGGTTTGGGGGCATTGGTTTCGGGGGGAGCGCCTCCAGCGCCGCGACCGGCTCCGGCACCTGCACCTGCGCCTGTAGCTCAACAACCTGCCAACGCGGGATTGGCTTCTCTCGTTGGTTCCTCGCCCAATACTGCCAACCCGAAAGGAGCGGCCCCGGTGTCTGACAACCGTCTGCCTTCCAATGCGACTCTCGATGATTTGATTAATTTTGCCAAGGCGGCCAAGCAGAAAAAAGAGACTGTGCCTCCAGGGCAGGCGAAACCGGCCATTCCGACGGCCTTACCGCCCATTGATGATGATTTGCCTGATGTGGCCATTCCCATAGCTGCGCCGGCGCCCCATACAATGGCAGGCAAGCGGCCTTCGCAGGCTATGCCTGATTTGGGCGATTTACCAGATATTGATGACGATTTGACGAAACCCCTCGAGCCATTGCTTGATGTAGACAGGATTCTGGCAGAGAAAAAGAAGAAAGACCAGATGTCCATCAAGAAGTTGTTTACGATGGAATATTTGCCGCCGTCACCTCGTTCCATTGAGGAGACGGGCCTCGAGCCTGCTTTCTTGGCCGAGTTGATGGTGAAGGTCATTTATTACGCTACTGAACTCGAGGGTTTGCGTGTGGCCGAAGAGTTGGCTCTGCCTTTTAGTGGTGTCGTCGAGCCCATTTTGCGCCAGTTGAAAGATGAGAATATTCTCGAGATCAAGGGTGGTGGCTCGTCTATGGCCGCCCAGTGGCGTTTCCAGATTACTCATAAGGGTGTGGAAAAGGCTCAGGACATTCTGCAGAGGAATGGTTATTACGGCCCGGCGCCCGTGAATATCAATTATTACACCGATATGGTGCACCGACAGCGTGTTTCGCCTGATGTTACTTTGAAAGAGGTCAAGGCGGCCTTTAGTGACATGATTCTCAATGAGGCAACTCTCGAGAAGATTGGTCCTGCTGTCAACTCGGCGAAGTCGGCCTTCCTTTACGGACCTCCAGGTAATGGTAAGACTTCCATCTGTGAACGTATGTGTTCCTTGCTCGGTGGTGCCATTTTCGTGCCTTATGCTTTAGAGGTTGGTGGCCAAGTCATCAAACTTTATGACAATTATGTGCACCGTCCGCCACAGGGTATAGAGAAGCTAAATTTGACTGATGGTGAGTTGTCGCGTATTGACCGTCGATGGGTCATCTGTGAACGACCGATTGTTATCGTCGGTGGTGAGTTGACTCTAGAGATGCTCGACTTGACCTACAACGAGGCAGCCAAGTTTTATGAGGCACCTTTCCAGGTCAAGTCCAATGGTGGAATGTTGCTCATCGATGACTTTGGGCGCCAGAAGGTTCGTCCGACGGACCTTTTGAACAGGTGGATTGTTCCTCTCGAGAAGAACATCGACTTCTTGACTCTGCACACAGGTAAAAAGTGTGAGATTCCTTTTGATCAGTTCATCGTTTTCTCGACGAACCTCGATCCATCGGATTTGGTCGATGAAGCCTTCTTGCGCCGGTTGCGTTACAAAATCGAGATTGAGGATCCTTCAGTAGAAGAGTATATCGAGATTTTCAAACGTACTTGTGCGGGCAAAGGTGTGAAGTACCAGAGTTCGATGATGAAATATTTGCTCGAGAATTATTATCTCAAAGAGCAAGTGGCCTTCCGGGCTTGTCACCCCCGTGATTTGCTCGACCAGGTCATCGACCGTGCCAAGTATCGCAAGATTAAACCGCAATTGACTCCCGAGCTGCTCGACCATGCCTGGAAGTCTTATTTCGTCAAGCTGTAATGGCTAACGTGGTCCTAGGTTAAGGAGTTTTCCGCGGTGTTCGAATTCCTCAAGGGGGGGGCTGCAGCTCTTCTCCTCGTGCTGGCTGCTTTACTTGCTTTGCGTTCTGCCCGTCGTTGGCCCTGGAAGCGCGCTTGGTTGCCTCTGGCTTTGCGTTTGGTCATTTTGGGGCTCGTGGCTTTGTTGCTCTTTTATCCCACATTGGTTACTACTCGAGAGCTCATAGAGAAGCCGTCGCTTTTGTTGTTGGTTGACGAGTCTGCATCCATGACTCTGCCCGCTTCTGTGGGGACGGGGAATGTGTCGACGGCAACACGCGCTGCTTCAGCAAAAGAGATGCACTCTGAGTTAGTACAGCAGCACGCCAAGTCTTTTCGGGTGACCACTTTGTCATTCTCTTCTGACCAGCAGGAGGTTTCGACTGTTGGTTCGAGTATGGGAGAGGGATCAGACCTTGGTGGAGCAGTCCGTAAAGCCATTTCCTTGAAGTCAGTGGACCACGTTCGTGGTGCATTTTTGATTAGTGATGGTCGTGCCACTCGTGGTGAAGACCCACGTATTTGGGCTCGTCAATCACCTTTCCCCATTCACACAGCTCGTTTGGGACCTACTTCCTTGTCTTATGTTGATGTGAGTGTGGAAGAGCTTTCTGCACCGGAAGTGGCTTTCCGTGATGGTGATGTACCTTTCAAAATCCGCCTATTGGCCCACGGCACAAAAGAGCAGCTGCAAAAACGTGTGGCTGTCGTTCTCTATGAAGGTGATCGTGAAGTGGCCCGCGAGGTTGTGTCACCTGGTGAACGCAATCTGTTGGAAATGGTCCATCGCCCCTTGGAATCAGGCTTTTTGTCTTACAAGGTGAAAGTTACTCCCCTCGAGGGCGAATTGACGACGATGAACAACGAGACTTCCACATCATTGCTCGTTGAGGATGAACCACGGCGATTATTGCTGCTCAGTGGTGCGCCAAGTGCTGAACTTGGCTTTTTTCGTCGCTCTTTGGCTGGTGATCCACGTTTTCGTATTGCTGCCAAAATGAGTGCAAAAAAAGGCGAGAAGGTCAAAGTTGCAGCTGCTGATCTGACAGCCACTTCATTGGTCGTTTTGCACAGTTTTTCAGCTGATCATTATGAAGAGAGTTTTGTCACGGCTTTAGCTGGGTATGTGAAAAGTGGCGGAGCACTCTTGTTGTTGGGTAACGGCGTGGCTCAGGCCAAAGCCCTGTTGGTTTCACCTTTGGGTGATTTGTTGCCTTTTGGTAAAGTCAATGAAAAGCGAGCGGTGGCCATACGATCAGCAACGGCCGTCGATAAACTTTATCAGTTCCATCCATTGATTAGGGTTTTGCCTCATCCTCAAGCCAACTTACATGCCTGGCGTTCTGTGCCACCAATTTTGCCTGGTGCGCCATTGGAGCTTAGTGGAAAACCGGGCATTTTCGAGGCCGGGGAAAGACCTGGCTTTGTTTTGACTCATTTTGTCTCTAGAGCTGGCAGAATTCCTGCATTGATGTATCGAGCCTTTGGCGCAGGTGTTCTCGTATATATGAACACAGAAGAGAGCTGGCGTTGGAAACTGGCTTTGGGGCTGGCTGCCTCTAAAATAGACGTTTACGGTGGTCTCTATCATAATATCGTCAGTTGGGCAGCAGACCGTGGTCGTGGTGTGGGTATGAAGCTGGTGACTTCACGACGACGTTATTATTTGGGTACGCCCGTTTCTCTGTTTTTGGAAGATTATATCTCTGCTTTGCCTGTAGGTAAAGACGGTTATACTATTGAAGCTTCTTATGTAGATGGTAGCGGTCCCAGCGAAACAGTTCCTCTGCAGGCAACAAAGATGGGTTGGCGCGGTGAGTTTTCACCAAAAAGTCCCGGTCATCTACGCTTGACTTTTAAAGCGCCTGACGGCAGTGAAGTGAAAACACATATCGTTGTCGTTCGTAAGGGTGAAGAGTTCAGAAATCCAGCAGCAGATGCTCGCATGTTGCGTGATGTGGCCGTATTGTCCAGTGGAAAGAGTCTTGGTCCCAATGACTCACCATTAGCCATTGATTTAAATGACAAACCCATCGTTGAAACTTTGCGCTCTAGCATTTTCTGGCTCGACGAGTGGCTCGTTCTTTTCATCTTGTTGGTCTTGCTCTGCGCCGAGTGGACTTCACGGCGCCTATTGATGCGTATCTGACAAAATCGTACAGCCAGCAAAAAGGGCTATCTTCTGGGCGAGATAGATCTCTTCGCTATGGAAAAGAGCTCTGTGTCCACGTCCGTAGACTGTGAAATCTTTTGCTGTGATGTAAATGTATTTAATGGCGTGATCAGGCAACCATCTTGCAGTCGTCCAAAGGTGGTTTTGTGAAAAAGCAAGGCGATGTTTACAGCTGACCCATCCTTCCTCAGAATCAAAAGAGAGGTCCCGGAGGAGAAAAGGGAGGGAGTGGGCAACAGTGAGCGAGAATGTCCTATCAGTCTCTGAGTGTTTGTGGCCTAATTCTGGAGGGGCAGCGCCCTTTTCTTTTGTGGCTATGATTGAGCCACATTCTGGAGTGGGGCAGGCTTTGCCACCTTGCCAGCAGCTTTGATGAAAGCAAGTTTTGCAGTATAGGCAAAAGACCGAACTTTCCTTTTCGGCAAGTTCCTCGAGGCAAAGAGCACAATCTCTTTTCGACACAGTTTTACCCCTTCGCAGCTGATGGTAGTATAACCTCCGAAGGAGGCCCCTGTGGCTAAGATTGAAAGACGACTCACAATGCTCGATACATCGTGCATTATTGTCGGTATCATAGTTGGTGCTGGTATTTTTGAAACAGCCCCAGAAGTAGCCCGTTCTCAGTCTACTCTGTTGGGATTGATGGCAGTGTGGCTCTTTGGTGGCCTTTTGTCCCTTGCCGGTGCCCTCTGTTATGCCGAGTTGGCAACGACTTACCCCTATGCCGGTGGAGACATTGTTTACCTAGAGCGAGCATATGGCCCCTGGGCTGGATTTTTGTTTGGCTGGGCCAATGCCCTTATCATTAGACCCGGAAACATTGCTGCCATCGCTTTTGCTTTTGCTCGTTATGCAGCTATGATTTATCCCGGTGGTAAGAGCCAATCTGGTGGCATCTTGATAGCTTATGCCATCGGCGCTGTTTTTGTTCTCACTATGCTCAATGTCTTGGGAGTGAAAGAATCAACTAGAGCACAGAACGCTCTCGTTGTGGCCAAAGTAGTTGGATTGTTGGCAGTTGTAGCAGCAGCTCTGTGGGGCGCACCTGAAGTTGAGATGTATTCTCGTTCTGGATCTGTCACCAGTCCGGTTTTGGGGCTTATTCTCGTCCTTTTTACCTTTGGAGGGTGGAATGACGTGGCTTATGTGGCAGCTGAAGTGGAAAAACCAGAACGTAATCTCTTCTGGTCTTTGGTTTTGGGCACTTCGGCCGTCATTGGACTTTATCTGCTCGTTAACTTGGCTTACACATCTACTTTGGGTTTGGCTGGTGTGGCTGCTTCCAAGGCTGTGGCTACAGACACCATTAGTGTCGTTTTTCCTAAAGGGGCGGCTCTGCTCGTGGCTGCTCTCATTTGTATCTGCACACTAGGTGGTACGAATGGAACCATCTTCACAGGTTCACGTATATATTACGCCCTTGGAGAGAGAGTGAAAGTGCTTTCCTTTTTGGGTAACTGGAGTGAGAGATTTAATACGCCAGCATATGCGCTGATCACTCAAGGCCTTCTGACCATTCCCATCATTTTGCTAGCAGGATCATTTAGCAGTTCAGTAGTTTACACGACGACAGTCGTTTGGTTGTTTTTCTTGGCCACGGGAATATCGGTCTTTGTTCTGCGCTGGAAAGAGCCAGAAACCAAAAGACCAAATCCAGTTTATTTGCATCCAATCACCACCTTGGCTTTTTGTGGCTCTTGTGTACTGCTGATTTGGGGTGCCGTTGATTATGATCCCAAAGGAAGCATAGCGTCTCTCTTGCTTCTGCTTTCGGGAATTCCTGTGTATCTCTATTCCGTAAAAAAGAGTGCCAAAGATAATAAATGAACATAAGAAGAAGGCCGCAACATTTGTTGCGGCCTTCATTTAGAGATTACCCCTATCTGGGGTGGATATGCAGTTCTTAGTCACTGACACCACCTCCTTCCAATAACTACATAACGGTTGCGAGGCGCCTCATGAGTCTCTATAGACTGAGAGCACTCCTCTGCTAAAGGCCGGGTGACACTCGTCCTTCCCGGCTCTGCCATTGAGAGTATCTCTGCCTGATGGCTCGCATATGATAAGCAACATTGGCTGAGGAAAATCCCAGACGGCTTCCTGCTTCTCGCCAAGTCAGTCCTGACAAGAGGCATTCAAAGACAGCACGTTGTAATTTAGTCAAAGTTGACAAAAAACTTTCAACCAAAGCGTCAGCTTCGAGTAGACGGAAAGCATGGGGTGACATGTCGTCAGCTGTGCCATCTTTGAGGGCCGAACATCTTCTCACTCGTTCACGTTTGATAGTATCGAGAATGCGCCAGCGAGCTCGTTTCAAGAGATACTGCTCAGGGGAACCAATAGAACAATCCACACAATCGAGACCCTCGAGCAAACCAAGCCAGGCCTCCTGCTGCAAGTCATCAGGATCGTGGCCACAGTTACGCCCGTAATGACGGGCCATACTCGTAATGCGCGGTAAAAGTGCAGCAACAACCGTTCGCCTGGCTTTATTGTCGCCATTGCGAGCGGCATAAATAGATGAAGTCATCAAAAATCCGTTTCCTGGAAAAGTCTATGTTAGGCAGGAGGGTCCAGGTACGGAGTGGGAGTAAACCCTTAACTTCGTCGGGAGACCCCTGCCAAATAAGCGTAAAAATGGTCCCAATCAGTTCTCGTTGAGTTCACTAGAGGCCTCCTTTCGGTTTATGAAAATTACTTCTCTATCAAAACTATAGAACAAGCCCCATATTTTGCTAAGTATTATTTTTCAAAAATTATGTCGTCCAAACGCCAGCCGCCCTTTTCGACCTTGAACACTAGCTTTGGGCCCTTAGGTTCTTGGAAGATACGAGTGTTTTTTTCTTTCTCGAGTACGAGGGCACCATATGTTTTCTTCGCGTCTGCATAAGTCTTTTTGTCGTCTTTGGTGTATTTGAGACCAAAGTGATAATAAATTTTGCACAAATTCCACAGAGTTTTCAGGGCAGGGTAGGGGCCAATCTTTTCTGAGCAATAAAGGCGCTCACGAAAAGAGCGAGTAAACAGCGCAGCTCCTCTTTGTGGTTCGTAAGCGAGTATGTGCGCCCAACGTAACCAGCGAGCAATCATGGTCTCTTTGTTGATGTTTTGTGCCAGACCACGAGGAACTCGGCTTTCCTTGAGGAATGAGTCCAGTCGTTCATGGGCTCTTAGAGTTAGGGGGTATAGGTCAGGGAAAACTCCAGTGAGCTCAGGGTGAGAGGCCATTTTATTCTCCTTCACAAAGGCGAACAATTTGGCCATAGTGTCTATTTGCCTATTCTTTCTATGGGCTGCCCCAAGCAAACGCTCGAGTTTCCTGATTATGACCATTGCCGGATGATGAACAGGCAGTGAGGGCATTTTTCTCGATTTGAGCGTTTTCAACTCCTTTTCCCAGCGGTGAAAAGACCATAACTCGGCCATTATGTCGTATTTGGGTTTGTTCAAGTCCAAAGGCGCGGCTGTAGCTGAAGAGAAAAGAAAGAAAAGTAAAAGCAAGGTGAGAAAACATGATCGCATCAGGGACCCCATTTCAGTGCTTCTATATATATTACTCATGATCAATGCATTAATCCCTACATTATGTTATACTCGCGTGCGCTTTTTGGCCTGACCGAGGGGATTGGAATGCCACGAGAAGAGAGAAAACTTCTGGGAATCAGCCTCATCGAGGCTGGCTTCATTTCACGCGAACAACTAGATACTGCCCTGCGAAAACATCGACGCACAGGCGACACCTTGGGTTACACCTTACTCAAGCTTGGTTACCTCAACGAACAGCAGCTGCTGAACTTCCTCGAAGGCAAACTGGGTTTCCCCCATGCCAACTTGCAGAACTATGTCGTTGACCCTAAAATCGTCAAACTGATACCGGAAGACATTGCCCGTAAATATCAGGTCTTTCCCCTGCTCAAGGTGAAGTCGACGCTGACTGTGGCAATGCTCGATCCACTGGACAGTTTTGTCCTCGAAAACTTGCGTTATACGACGGGTTGCCAGGTGAAACCTCTCGTTTCAACAAAAGACGAGATAATGCAAGCTATCGACAAGTATTACTCACCGGAAACAGCTGCAGAACAAACTGCGAAGACAAAAAGACCTCAAACGGGACTTTCTGAGCTGAAAGCTTTTGCCAAACAGATCCAAGGTCACGTTCAGGACCAGCGCGTTCACGACTTTGCCATGCAAGACCGTGAAGAAGCTTCCAAAGCTTCTATCATTCAGCTCGTCAACCGCATTATCACAGATGCCGTTCGGTACAAAGCCTCAGACATCCATATGGAGCCTGATGGTCAGGGGCTGCGTGTTCGTTTCCGTGTTGATGGTTTGCTCGAAGAGGTCATGCATTTAGGCCAAGATTGGGCAGCGCCAGCCATCTCTCGTGTGAAAGTCATGGCCGAGCTGGACATTTCAGAAAAACGAATACCCCATGATGGTCGCGCAACTGTGTCCATGGAAAACCGTGAGATTGACTTGCGTGTATCCACCTATCCCACAGTTTTTGGCGAAAAAGCCGTTATGAGGATTTTGGACAAAACCTCTATCGTCTTTACTCTTGATGAGTTGGGTTTTGATGGCGACATCCTGCAAAACATCAAATCCATCATTCACAATCCCAATGGCATTTTCCTGCTGACTGGTCCAACTGGTTCTGGTAAGACGTCCACTCTCTATGCAGCTTTGAAAGAGATTTGTGACATCGCAAAAAACATCATTACCATCGAAGATCCCGTTGAGTATCAGCTGCCCCTAGTCAACCAGGCGCAAATAAATCCAAAGGCAGGATTTACCTTTGCTGGTGGATTGCGCTCCATGTTGCGACAAGATCCCGACGTCATCATGGTTGGTGAGATCAGGGACTTGGAAACTGCTGAAACAGCTATCCGTGCAGCCCTTACTGGTCACTTGGTTTTCAGTACTTTGCATACAAACGATGCTCCTGGAGCCGTCACACGACTCATTGACATGGGTGTGGAACCGTTCTTGGTAGCTTCCTCCATCTTGGGCACAATGGCTCAACGCCTCGTGCGTTCCATCTGTGCCCAATGCAAAGAACCCATTCTCATCAATACAGAGGTTCTCGAACGAATGGGTGCATCACGGGAAAAGATAGATTTGTGGCAGTTCTTTGAAGGCAAAGGATGTCCTGCTTGTAAAGACACAGGTTATGCAGGCCGTACCGCCATCACTGAATTGATGATAATGAGTGAACCCCTCAGAAGCCTTACTGTACAGAAGTCTTCGTCGAGCAAAATCAAATTGAAAGCTCGCGAGATGGGTATGCGAACGCTGCGCGAAGACGGTCTCGAAAAGGCAGGTAAGGGATTAACAACCTTGGCCGAAGTGCTCAGAGTATCACAGAGAGACGAGGCGTAAATGGCAGCCCAAGTTATCAATGGTCGCAAATTGGCAAAGTCGATTAGGAAAAGAATCAAAGCCGACGTGGCCGAGTTGAAAGAAAAACATGATCTTACTCCAGGATTAGCCGTAATTCTCGTTGGTGACGATCCTGCTTCTCGCACATACGTGAATATGAAAAAACGGACCTGCGAACGTTTGGGCATTCTGTCCGAAGAGTACACACTCTCCTCTGCCACGACAGAAGATGCACTTCTGCGACTCATCAAAAAAGTGAACAATGATGACCGTATTCACGGCCTTCTCATCCAAAGGCCATTGCCTGCGGAGATAGATACGAACAAAGTCACCGAAGCAATCTCTCCCCACAAGGACGTCGACTGTTTCCACCCACAATCCATTGGTCGTTTGACCATAGGTGGTTCATCTCTATATCCCTGTACACCCCTTGGTGTGCTGCGAATGCTCGAGTCCGAAAACTTCCCCTTCGTGGGGGCAAAGGCTGTTGTCATCGGCCGTTCGATTATGGTGGGCAAACCTGTTGCCCTTATGTTACTCGAGCACAACTGTACGGTCACAATGTGCCATTCACGAACGAAAAACTTGGAAGAAGTCGTTCGTGATGCAGATCTCGTCGTAGCAGCCGTTGGTCGTGCTGGCCTCATCAAAGGTTCTTGGATCAAGGAGGGGGCTTGGGTCATCGATGTTGGAACCAATCCTACAGTCGATGGTGGTTTGACTGGTGATGTGGATTATGAAGGGGCCTCCGAACGGGCAGCATACATAACACCTGTACCTGGCGGTGTCGGTCCCATGACTATAGCAATGTTAATGGAAAACACAGTTTCTCTCGCGCGTCAGGCACTAGAACGTGCCACTGAGGCAGCGGGAACAGCCCCAATTGAAGAAACGGAGTGAGGCCCGATGGGTGAACAGACCAATCCTGCTGTGCGCACGGCGCTTTACGACAAGCACGTAGCCCTCGAGGGTAAAATAGTCGAATTTTGTGGGTTCATGATGCCCGTGCAATATCCAATGGGAATCATCAAAGAACACGAACATGTACGCACCAAATGCGGAATGTTCGACTTGTCACACATGGGGGAATTCGAAGTTTCAGGTCCAGGTTCAGCTGACGCTGTTCGAGCATTGATCACGAACGACTCTCTTGGTCTCGTTGATGGACAAATTTTGTACACACCAATGTGTTATGACAATGGCACCATTGTTGATGATTTGCTCGTTTACCGTTATTCGGAAAACAAGTGGATGCTCGTTGTCAATGCGGCAAACATCGACAAGGATGAAGAGTGGGTCAAGAGTCATTTGCCTGAAGGTGTGAACTTCGTCAATCGTTCTGCTGATGTTTCTCTCATCGCTCTGCAAGGTCCAGAAGCCGCTGCAGTTCTGGGAGAATTCGTTCCAGTGGAAGATATCGAACCTTTCCATTTCATGGAAACTCAGATTGGCGAACACCCTGTTCTCGTCTCCCGCACAGGTTATACGGGCGAAGATGGATTCGAGCTCTACACTGGCGCGGCGCAAGCTCAGGCATTATGGGACATTTTCATTCGTGATGAAAGAGTAGCACCCATTGGTCTTGGTGCCCGTGATACCCTTCGCTTCGAAGCAAAGTTAATGCTTTATGGAAATGATATTGACGATACGACGACACCATTGGAAGCCGGTTTGGGGTGGACCGTCAAACTCGACGGAGCTGACTTCAACGGTAAAGAAGTTCTCGTCAAACAGAAAGCAGAAAAACCTGCTCGTCGATTAGTTGGAATTGAAATGGTGGGCAAAGGTATTCCTCGTCAGGGATATCCAATCTTCGCCAATGGGGAAGAGGTCGGTGTCGTCACCTCTGGAACATTCTCTCCTACACTGAAGAAGAACCTCGCTCTCTGTTACGTTCCTCGTAAACACGGTAAAAAAGGCACGTCTCTCGAAGTTGGCATTCGCAAACGTCGCGTCGAAGCCGTTGTCATCAAAACCCCCTTCTACAAACGCGCACAGAAAGGATAAAACAATGAAACCTGAGGAACTCCTCTATACGAATGACCACGAGTGGTTGGAAAAAGATTCAAGCAAACCTGTATGTGTTGGCATAACTGAATATGCAGCAAATGAACTTGGCGACATTGTTTACGTCGAACTTCCAGAAGTTGGCGACGAATTCGAACAGCACGAAGCTTTTGGCAATGTTGAATCAGTCAAAGCTGTTTCTCCTTTGAACATGCCCGTTGCAGGCAAAATCGTCGAAGTGAACGAAAACCTCGAAGATTCTCCTGAATTGGTCAACCAGTCTCCTATGACTGAAGGCTGGATGGTCAAAGTTGAAGTTTCTGACAATGTTCAACTCGAAGGTTTAATGAATCACTCTGCTTACCAAGAATTGCTGAAAAAACAAGGCTGAAAGGTCGTTTGTTGATGCACCGCTTCATTCCTTTGTCCGAAGAGGACAAACGAACCATGTATGAGGTCGTGGGGGTCAATGGGGAAGACGAGCTCTTTGCTCCTATTCCCGAGATCATCCGTAACTGTTTTGATGGCGGTGATGAACTCAACGTCGAAGGCCGCAGTGAATTGGCAATTGAACGAGAACTTTCTCGTTTGGCCAATAAAAACGGTGCTGCCAGCCGCCCCATCTTTTTGGGCGCTGGCGCGTACCACCGTTTTGTACCTGCAGTCGTAGATCACGCATTAGGCCGTTCGGAGTTTTACACCGCTTATACGCCCTATCAGGCTGAGGTTAGCCAAGGAACTTTGCAGACCATCTTTGAATACCAGTCCATAGTTTGTGCACTTTCTGGTATGGAAGTCAGCAACGCCTCTCATTATGACTGTTCGACTGCAATGGCTGAGTCAGTTTTGCTCTCTACTTCAACAAACAGGAAAAAGAAGGTTGTTCTTTCCAAGGGAGTCAATCCACGTCGTCGTCGTGTCGTCAAAACCTATGCAGATGCCGCTGACATTGAAGTCGTAGAATTGGATTTGGCTGATGGTTTGACCAAGATGGACTCACAATCATTCGACGATTGTGCTGCCCTCGTTGTGGAGCAACCCAACTTTTTGGGAGCCATTGAAGATCTAGCTGCAATCAAAGCAGCTCTTCCAAAGAAGTGTCACCTCATCGTCTCTTTCGATGCAATTTCTACGGGCCTTTTGAAAACACCAGGCGAATTGGGTGCCGACATTGTCGTTGGTGAAGGAACGGGTTGTGGTCTTCACCTCAACGCTGGTGGCCCTGGTGTTGGTTTCATGGCTGTTTCGAAAAAGCTCATGCGCAAGATACCAGGTCGTATCGTTGGTCGTGCCAAAGACATTGATGGCAAGGACGCCTTTGTTCTAACCCTACAGGCCAGGGAACAGCACATTCGTCGTGCTCAGGCGAGCTCTAACATTTGTACGAACCAAGCATTGTGTGCTTTGGCCACAGCAGTCTATTTCTCCTCACTAGGAGCTACAGGTTTGAAAGAATTGGCTGAATTGGAATTCCATCGTGCTCACCACATGCAGAAACTGCTCGTAGAAAAAGCTCGATGTAAAACTCCAATCTCAGCACCTTTCTTCAACGAGTTTGTCATTGAATTGAACAAACCCGTAGCCGAGGTCAATGAAGCTTTGGCCAAAGAAGGTATCGTAGGCGGTTATGACCTTAGCGCTGATTACCCATCATTGGGTAGTGCAATGCTCGTTGCCGTTACAGAAACGGTGACTTTGGAAGACATTGATTTGTTCGTGAGGAAAGTAGGTGAGCTCAATGACTAAACGAAGAGAAGAACCTCTCATTTTTGAGCTTTCCTCACCAGGTAAAACTGGTTATCAAGTTGAAAAGCCTGGCTGTGATGCTTCTGAAGCCATGGCAGCGCTCAAAGAAACTGGTTTCTTGCGTGAAGACAAACCAGGCCTTCCTGAGGTTAGTGAAACTGGTGTAGTGCGCCACTACACTAGGCTCAGCGAGATGAATTACCATCTCGATCGCGGTCTTTATCCTCTGGGATCGTGCACCATGAAATACAATCCCAAGATGAACGAACGTGTTGCTGGCTTGCCTGGATTCACACAGCAACATCCGCTGCTTGGTGAAGATGGATTGCAGGGAACACTAGAAGTTCTCTGGCGTCTGGAGAGAATTCTTTCTTCTCTCACAGGTTTCCATGCAACGAGTCTCCAGCCCTGTGCTGGTGCCCATGGTGAGTTGACAAGCTTGATGATGATCAAAGCTTTTTTCAACGACAAGGGTGAAGGTGACAAACGAAAAACTCTCGTTGTGCCCGACTCAGCCCATGGAACCAATCCTGCTTCCGGTGCCATGTGTGGTTATACAGTAAAAGAAGTGCCCTCTGGTCCTGATGGATGTGTCGATTTGGCTGCATTAAAAGACGTCGTTGACGAAACTTGTGCTGCCGTTATGTTGACCAACCCCAACACCCTAGGACTCTTTGAAGAACAGATAATTGAGATATCTGATCACTGTAAAAAAGTTGGTGCCAAACTCTATTGTGACGGCGCAAACATGAATGCTCTCGTTGGGCGTGCTAGTCCAGGTTGTATGGGGTTTGATATCATGCACCTGAACTTACACAAGACATTCTCAACTCCCCACGGCGGCGGTGGTCCAGGTTCTGGTCCCGTTGCTTGTACGGAAGAGTTAGCACCATATTTGCCCGTGCCTAGAGTAGTCAGCGAGGGCGACAGATACAAACTCGTCGAAGAAGATGCTAAATCCGTTGGGCCCGTTCATACCTTTTACGGCAATGTGGGCATAGCCATTCGTGCTTATGCTTATATCAGAACACTGGGTCTCGAAGGACTAAAAGAAGTAAGCGAGTTTGCCGTTCTCAATGCCAACTATTTACGTGTCAAATTGCGTGAATTGATGCCCATGCCTTATGACCGTCTCTGTATGCACGAGTTTGTCATGTCAGGCAAGCCTGAGGAAGGCTGTCCCGTGCACACAATGGATATTGCCAAACGATTACTCGATTTGGGTTTCCATGCACCGACGGTCTATTTCCCACTCATCGTCGAAGAGGCTTTGATGGTAGAACCTACTGAGACTGTGGGCAAAGAAGAGCTCGACCGCTTCGTAGCAGCTTTCGAGCAAATAGTAAAAGAACGCAAAGAGTGTCCAGAGAAGTTGACGGAAGCTCCTTTGACCACTCCTGTTCGTCGTCTCGACGAGACGTCGGCCGCTCGAAAACCTGACATTAGATTCTGTTCTTGTTCATAAATGCTTACAGGAGAATGTGACGAACTGAGGATTGTGTATTCGGGGAAATGTTCGGCAGCCGAGAATATGGCCTTCGATGAAGCCATACTCGACTATGTTGTCGAAGAGGAACCCGAAGCAGCTGTTGGCTGGCTTCGCCTTTATGGCTGGGAAAAACCGACAGTATCCTTTGGTCGTTTTCAGAGGCCAAAAAGAGAGGTTGATTTGGAAAAGGCTAGAGAGTTAGGCATGGATTTGGTCAAGAGACCAACTGGTGGCAAAGCGCTCGTCCACGACGACGAAGTCACCTATTGTGTCATCCTGCCTGCCAAATCACCTCTGGCCAAATGTTCCATTGCCGAAAGCCATCGCCGTTTGGCCGATGGCTTGGCAAGGGCATTAAAGAGCTTTGGTCTCGATGTTTCAGTAGGCAAGCCCGAAAGCAGTGGCAAAAGAGGGGCTACAGTACCCTGCTTTGCTGAGCACCTGGCAGAATCTGTTCTCATAGATAATAAAAAAGTTGCCGGTAGCGCACAATTCAGGCGTAAAGGTGGAGTTTTACAACATGGCTCTATTTTGCGCTCTTTGGATTACAAACTTCATGAGGAACTTTTTGGTCGAGCGGCCAAAGGTTTTGCACGAAAAGCAGTTGGTTTAAAAGCGCTTTTACCAAAAGCGCCCTCAGTGGAAGAGCTCAGTTGCGCTGTAGCCGAGGGAATGGCTGCAGTCGTCTCTGCTGGCAACAAGAGGATAATAGACAATGTTCCAGCTTGGATTTTGGATAGAACGCGGCGGCTTTGTGCCGAAAAATATAGTCGGCTCGATTGGTCGGCCCGGCGGGAGGAGGGGCAATAATGAGTGAAGAACCCAAGGATTTTGATTTTAAGAGGTTGCTGCTCAGGACGCCGGTAGAAGAGTTCAATGATTATGCGAAACGCCGCCTGCGCACGGCTGAGAGATTGGCTGACGATGAGCTCGATCTCATTTTGGAAGCCGTTGAATTAGGACAGAAACTCCTGGGGGGAGATGGCGATGATTCTCGATAGATTAGAGGCCAAGAATTTTGGTCGCTACCGCTCACTGACTCTGAGCTCATTGCCTGAGCGCGGATTGATCGGTGTTGTTGGTCCCAATGAATCGGGAAAAACAACTATCGGCGACATTATCTGTTTTGCCCTTTTTGGTCGTACTTCAGCCGACAAAGTACCTGAAGAGCACATTCATTGGCGTGAAGACGAAATGAACCTGCAGATAGATTTCCGTGATGCCGAGAACATTCCTTGGCGCATAGAACGAGAGATAGACCGCTCTGGCACATATTCGGCCACATTGCAGCGTTTGGACGAGCAAAAGGCTGAAGCCATTCGTGGAGTTGGCAAAGTTCAAGCGCAAGTAGAAAAAGTGCTTCGTCTCGATTTCGAAGAGTTCACCTATGCCTTCTTTTTGGGGCAAAAGGAACTCGACGTGTCCAAACAATTGGCTATAGACACCAAGCGCCACCTCGTCGACGAATTGACTGGTGTGGGCACTATTGAACGAGCTGTAGACCAAGTGAGCGAAGAGCTTGATGGCCTCATTGGTGAACGCGTTTCTTTGGACGAAGAGTTACGCCTCTCTTCATGCCTTCTAGAGGAATATCAAGGTCGGCGCAAAGATGAAGAAGATCCCACTCTCGAGATAGATGAATTGGAAAAAGAAGAGAAAGAACTAGCCAATGTTGTGGAGACACATGAACAAACATTGGCTCACGCTGAAGCTTATGATCGTTACTCAGCCAAGTTGCGTAACTATCTTCATTCTCTGAAAGCCAAAGCTTATTCTTACGTGTTGGCCAAAAGAAGATTGTGGTTACACATCATCGAAAAGAAATTGGGTAAACAGCTCAAAGAGCGTGAAGCTGACCTATCATCTCTCGATGAAACAGGTAAACGACGTGAGCAATTCAAGGCCAAGTTGAAGGAACTCGCCTCAGTCGTTGCAATGCGACACAATCAAATAAAAAGGGCTTTGGAAAACAAACTACCTGCTGAGATAACACCAGGTGACGAAGACATTATCACGCCTGATGGAAAAATAGAGCAGCTTGTCATTACGAGATTACGCTCCAACCGAGCAGCCGAAGCTGCACAGAAATTGGATAGCGAACGGAATCGCTTCTTCATAGGTTTCATCATTGCAGCAGGTTTGACCTATCTCTGTTATGCAATGCCAGATAAAACACTCTATAAAGTCGTTACTACAAAGGGACTCTATTGGGTGCTCTTTTTCCTCTCTGCCATCTTTTTTGGTTACGGTGGCCTTTTTGCCACGCGTGCCAATGCTCAACATGAAAAGGTAGAAAGGCTAAAAGAGACCTCTTCCAAGCTTGAAAGAGATGTATCCAAGCTGCGCGAAGCTACACGTCTATGTGACGAGTTCAACGTAGATAGGCTCGATGATTTGCAAGAACGCCTCGAAAAAATCGGTGGCGGTGTTCTCTCGGAATATCATCGCGAGTTGAAAGAAGAGTACGAAGAATTCCTCGAAGGACGTACAGATTATCTACGTTCAGAACGTGGTGCCGAGAAGTTGAGTGAACAGATAAGCGAACTCCACGATTGCCTAGTTGAAGTACGGCACGTGCAGGTTGATTTGGAAAGCTGGTTGTCTCGTTTCTCCAACAATCCTTTCTTCAAATTGCCTAGTGTTGATGGTCAAATCGACGAAAACATCGTTTTTGAACGAAGTTCCTTTCAGCAATCGAGCAAACAGCTGAACAGAGAAGTGGAAGGCTGTCAGAAGGCTCTCTTCATTCTAGAGACTGAATGTCGCTCTCCTGTTTCTTCGCGAATATGTTCATCTTTCCGTGATTTCCAAGAAACAGTAGAAGAGCTGGCCAAGTTGGTCAAACGTGAGCACAAGTTGCAGCTTGGTCAACTGCAGACTGTACAAAAAGGTGACCTGGACAAATTCGAAGATCCCGTTGATTTTGTTTTCAAACAAGAACAACGACTCGGTGCTTTCTGTCCCTCTGAAGATGATGGTATGGACACTGCCGATGAAGCTCGTACGAAGCTGGCTAGTTCGCGGCAGGATTTGGGGCAGTTGCGCCTCAAGCTTGCTGAAGCGCAACAACGACTGGCCCGTCTCGAACCGGACGCACTTCGTTGTCAACAGCTGGAAGATGAGATTGCCAAAAAGAAAGAGCGCCACACTGAGGTCTTCCGTGCCATTAGAGTGCGCGAAATTCTGCTCGAGTTGTTGACTGGACTTTCTGAGCGAATGCGCGAAAAACTAGCACCAGCCATTGCTGATTACATTCGCTGTGTTCTGCCGCCCATTACGGGCTTCCGTTATCGAGAAGTGCAGCTCACAGAAGATTTGGACATTCAGGTTTATTCACCTGAAAAAGGTGATTACGTTCATTTGGAGGAACTCTCAGGAGGCACGGTAGATCAGCTGCTAGTGTCCATGCGATTGGCATTTGCCAAAGCTTTAATGGATGCCAAGATGCCTCATGAACCTCATCAGTTCCTCTTCTTCGACGAACCATTGAGCTCTTTTGATAAAGGTCGTGCCGAAGCTTTCCTCAATTTGTTGAGGACCTTTGGTGGCACATTTGCTCAAGTATTCCTCGTCTCACACTTGGGTGGATTAAAAGAGCTCTTTGATGCAGTCGTGCTGACTCATTTGGACAAAGACGAACTCATGGTTGAAGTTGCTCCTGAAGAGGCGAAGGAAAAGGAAGCCTCTCTCCCCGCTTCTCCACCAGAAGTGGAAACACAAGAGCAAGTTTCTCCGTGAAGTTGATGGAGGATAGATAAAATGGAAGAGAAAATTCGTGTCGTCGTGGCAAAACCAGGACTGGATGGTCACGATAGAGGCGCAAAGATAATCGCTCGTGCTCTGCGCGATGCAGGTATGGAAGTCGTTTACACAGGACTTCGCCAAACACCAAAACGTATCGTCGAGACTGTTTTGCAGGAGGACGCCCATTGCCTCTGTGTCTCCATTCTGTCTGGCGCACACAATCATCTGTTCCCTGAAATCATGGAATTGGTGAAAGCCGAAGGATTGACTGAAGACTTGCTCGTCCTCGGTGGTGGCATCATTCCTGATGATGATATCCAACCTCTATTGGACTTGGGTATTGCTGACATCTTTGGTCCAGGAACAAGGACTGAAGAGGTCATCAACTACATTCGCGAGAATGTAAAACCGAGGGACTAAATCGTGGCAGACCTCGTTGAGCGTTTGCTAGCTGGTGACAGGCGTGCTTTGGCGCGCCTGATCAGTCACGTCGAAAATGAGCGACCTCAGGGCTTGGCTGCTGTGAATAAACTTTTCGAAAAGACTGGTCGCGCTCGTATTGTAGGTTTCACTGGCCCTCCAGGTGCAGGCAAATCGACTCTCGTTGATAAAGTTGCCCGCTCTTTGCGTAAAGAAGGAAAAACGCTGGGAATCATAGCCGTAGATCCGACGAGTCCCTTTTCCGGTGGTGCCATCTTGGGTGACCGTATTCGTATGGCTGAACTGTGTGAAGATCGAGATGTTTTCATTCGTTCAATGGGCACAAGGGGAGCATTGGGTGGTTTGGCCCTTGCCACTGAAAATGTCATCCACCTTCTCGATGCCTTTGGCAAAGATGTTATCCTCGTTGAAACAGTTGGTGTTGGCCAATCAGAGGTGGACATCGTCAAAACGGCTGACACCTCTATCGTTGTTGAAGTGCCAGGACTGGGTGACGGAATTCAAGCCATCAAAGCTGGCATCTTGGAGATAGGTGACATCTTCGCTGTGAACAAAGGCGACCGTGATGGCGCTGACAGAGTGATGATGGAAATACAAACCATGCTCCAGATGAGCCAAACTCCTCTCGAGCGAATACCACCAGTCATCAAAACCATCGCTTCCACAGGTGATGGCGTTGACGAATTGATGACTGCCATCAAAGAACATTGGCGTTTTCTCGAAGAGAAAGATCTGCTAACAGAGCTGAGACAGAAGAGGCGTCGTGCTCAATTCAAGAGAGTTTTGACAGCCCATATGGTCACTCGCTTCAAAGAAGAGATGAAGGGTGACGAGCAATACCAGGCCCTCGTCGAAGAGGTTTTACAGGGAAAAAAAGGTCCCTACGGAGCCTCTGATCTCCTGCTTGAAAGGTTCCTTGGTCGCCTAGCAGGACAAAAAAGCTAAATACCTACGCAAAACTGTCCGAATTAAGAGGATAGGGGAGAGCAGGTTTAGCTCCTCAGAAAGGACTGGTACGAAGCCATGTCAATGAAGACCAAGGTCGCTGTGACCCTTTTTGCCCTCGTTTCTGTTTGTGTAAATCCTCTTTTGGCAGTTCCTTCACTTCCTGGAGCCAATAGAGATGTTGAAGAGAACGAAAGAGTCGCCAAAAATGAAAAGGCGGAAGTATTACGCCTCGTCATGTCCGATCCTACGACTGTTTACAAAAAGTTCCGCCAAGCCTGTATCAGAGACTTTCAACAGCCAGAGAAATTGCGTGTGGAGATACATCCCACACCAATGTCAAAACTCATTGGCGGTTTCTTTTCACAAGTAAACATAAAAGCAATAGGTGGTGGCGTGGACTATGCCAAGCTCGAGAAGTTCCGCCTTCGTTGCAAGGGTGTTCACTTCGATTTAGAGAAGCTCATGAATGATGGACTGCTCGTCGTTCGTCGTGTCGACAAAATGGACTTGGCACTGACAGTCAACGAAGAAGCTTTCAATAAGGTTTTCGCCACTCATGCTCATCGAATGCGTGTACAGAATCCCAGAATCAGAATGTATGACAATGAGTTGTCATTCAGTGGTTCAATCAAAGCTTTCATCTTCAAGAGCCGCATCTCGGCCCGCGGTCCCATTGAATTGACAAAAGACGGACGTGTGAACTTCAATCTCCGACGTTTGAAAGTCTCTGGCATCAATCTGCCAAGATTTATGGTCAAGCAGATTGCTCGTACCGTCAATCCAATTACAGACTTCAAAGATTTCAAATTCTGGGATTGCTGGAATATGAACTTGAAGGCTTGTATCGTCCGCCCAGGAAGTCTCACCCTTTCTAGTTTCGAAGAAGACGTTCCACAGGCAGACAAGTCAATGATGGCCAAAAGTGCTGCCATTGAAAAACCTTGTCTCTCCAAAGCTGGAGTCTTCGTCCTCGAATAGCCTTTCCACACCCTGAACGCGCTATACTTGCAGCGATGGGGTGAAGAAATGGCAGAGACTGATAGACCACAAAGACGGACCATACCTTTCAGCGCAGACAAAGTAGCTCTGCGCATATTAGAAGGTGTGGCCGTCTTTTCTGGTTATGTCCTCCTCGAATATGTAGTGGGACAAATTCTGCTCGTGGCTACTATCGCTTACCTAGGCTTACGTACCTTTTTCGAAAGAGCTCTCAACAAGTCTGAGCTAGTAGAACTTTCAAAAACAGAAGTGGCCATTCTGCGTGTACTCGAAGTGACCATCGTTGTTGGTGGTTTATCAGTCTATGGTTTGACAGCAGGAAAACTCTTTCTCGGTGCTGTCGTTGCTCATAGAGCTTTGACCTGGTATTTGCGCAGGCAGGGGCCTCTCGTTAGAGACAAAGTTGCTCTCGTCAAAGGTGCTTTGCAGGCTTCAATGATCTTGGGATTGGCCTTCCTCTTTTTCGAACCCGCTACAGCAGCATTCAAAGGATGGAAGTTGTCACGCATCATTAACTACCGCCCTTTACATGTGACTTTGGTAGTTGGTGGTCTCGCTCTGTTCCTCGGTTCAATATTACGCCACCGTTTGCAGCTTTCTGGATTGTTGCGACTGGCACTATTGGCTCTTTTTGCTCAAGGTCTGACCTTCTGTCATTTGGCCATCACAGAAGCGTCCTATCTCAACTTGCCAGCAGCTGTCTTTACGAACGCTCTCTGGGCCGCAGTCGTCTTGGCTACAGCCATACAACTAGGCAGTGGAAAAGAGAGCAGACATCGTTTTGTATTGCTCGCTCTAGCCATCATAGGTTCAGTTCCACCTTTGCGGGGACTCTTCTCGGGCACACCTTTTACAGCTTGTCCGCTTTTTGATCCTCTCTCTCGCTATGTACCAGTGTATGTGGAGCCCTTTTGGTGGTGGAGTTGTCTGCTTTTACCTGTGGCTCTTCTCTATATGCTCATAGTGGCCACCTCTGAGACTGTTGCAGGAAAAACTCTGGCCGACCGAAGTGGAGCAGCCTCCTTTTTGCCTATAGTTTTATTGGCTATGGTTGCTGGCATTTCCACACTCGATGAAAGAGCCATTCCAACTCCAATGACACTTGTGAATGGTATGAAAAAGAGCTCAAAAGGTGCAGCCGAACTGCCACCGGTGCCCCGTCTGCCTTTCTCAACTCCCATCACAGCAGGCGTGGAAGGCAGCTCTCTCGACGGCCGAGTCATTGTGGATTTTGCTGCACGACCTGATCGAACTGTTATGGTCAAACTGCTGAAAAAGACGAGAGCCACACTTGCAGGTGCAATTCCTTCACTCAATCTCTACCTTCTCGACGTGCCAGGAAATGGCAATGCCGATGATGTGCGCACAGTCTTGAAAAACGAAGAGATTCCCGGCCTGAAAAACATATTGGATGACCAGTTTTTCCACCACTGTGTAAACGCCAATGATCCAACATTTTCAGATCACAGCCTCGATAACGAGTGGCATGTTCATGCTTCTGGAGCTGCAAAAGCTTGGAGTAAAACAACAGGTGATGAGGCTGTTCTCCTTGCATTGGTGGACAATGCCATTGATGAAGAACATGAAGATTTACGAGAGAACATTTTCAAACCAGCGTCCATCTTTAGAAAAGGAGAAGCCCAAGCCACAAAAAGGGCAACAGCTCTTGCCGGAGTCATGGCAGCTCGAGGAAACAATGGAGTGGGCACAGCAGGTGTGGCCTGGAGTGTGCGATTGACTCCAGTTGAAGTGAGTCGAATAGAGGGCAAAGCTTCATATTTCTCTGCTCTAGCAGGACTAGAAGTGGCCCTGGGGCGCAAACCAAGGGTCATCCTCTTTCCATACACCCTTCTAGAAAAATACAATGATTACTCCACGTTCCCCCAACGTCTGTTCAGAGCAGCAGAGAACCAGCGCTGCCTCGTCGTCTTGCCTGCTGCCAAATCTCAGTTACTGGGTAAAGAGAAAGAGGGAAATATTGTCGTTGCGCCAACTTTGCCCACGACACAGCAGGTGGCCAAAGAATTCGAAAATAGTCATTACTCTCTTCTGGCTCCGGGCATTCACATTTGGACGACAGTACCCAAGGGGTATG
>CAZXTJ010000023.1:0-27183 GCA_964643655.1 uncultured bacterium | reverse complement strand
ATGGAGCAGTTGGAGATTGTCCAATCATCAAAATCTAGACGTAATAGGGGATCGTAGCGGAGAGTGACTAGATCAGGGAGCACCATTCCTGACTCGATTAACTCTTTGACTGTTGCCAGCGTGTCTGACCATTTTTCTATTCCAGGTTCGACAAAAGAAGCACCAAAACCTGTCACGGAGATGTGGAGAGCAATCTGACTACCCTCTATCAGAAGTTGCTTTAGGCTTTGGTGAAGGTTTTTGTTTTCCAACAAGTTTTGTGGAGATTTTGTCCACAAAACTAGTGTGTGTATCTGTGATGGCTTCAGTGTGTGTAGTTGGCGGCCAAGACCAAAGCGGCAAGTACGTCTTCCAGAGATTACGTCAGCCAATTCATTAGGTCGACAACGGACCAAATCCTTTGTCCGTGAAGCACTGACCACAATTTTCGGCGACATTGTTGGCAAGCTTTGCTGATTTTCTTCGTCTATCATGATATTGTGCGTGACTCCTTTGGGGGAAATGATACCAATGGGGTGTATAAATTAGTGATACCTATAAAGCATGAGCTCTTTTTTTGCTGTTATCGGGGAGGTTTGTCGTGAAGGTCCGCACAGTTTTCTATTTAACGATTGCTACTTTGCTTTTAACGTCTGCTGTAGAGGCACGTGGTCTCTTTGGCAATCTTGGGCGCGCAATTCGTGATTCCGTTCGCGGAGTAGGAAAGTCCGTCCGAGACACTGCCTCTGGCCTCAAGAGTGACGTCGAGCAGGGAACTGGTATTCCCATTGCAGAAATCGAGATGCGCAAACGACGTAAGTCTGTGAAGAGATACATCATCAAGTTGCACAATCGTGTGACCAACAAAGGCGAGATGGATGCAGCTGTCGTTTACCTGTGGAACTCTCTTGGTCAACTCGAAGAGGGTGACGATGAGACACTACGCAAGTTAATCGAGTATTTCGAAGGTACCATTCGTGCACTCAAGAAGCCTGATGTTCCCCAGAAAAAGTTCGATGGTTATATACAGCGCCTCGAGCGTTATTTGATGAACCTCAATGACCATCGCGCTGAGTTGGCTGAAGATTATGACCTCGTCACCGATTTCCGTTTGAAACCAACTGAAGGTGAAGGCGGAGGAGAAGAAGGTGGCGACGGCGGAGGAGAAGAAGGTTCTGGAGAAGAATCTTATGACGAAGGTGGCGGCGGCGAAGAGGGTGGAGAACAAGATCCAGTCATGGCCGAGTTCGACCAATTGACGGCCAAATATAAAGACCGCCTCAAGGGGAATGGTTATCTCAAGGTTACCTCTACTGGTGATGGCCAAGGTGCTACATTCTCTGTTGTTGATCCTGAAACGGGCAACGTTTTGGCAGAGAATGCAAATACGAATAAAAACCACCGAATTCGTGCTGGTATCTTCCATCTCGTTATCTCAGTAGCTGATGCAACTCTCTATCGCTTTAATGTTGTCATCTTGCCTCGCAAAATCGCCCAGGTTAAGTTCAGGACTTTTGGCAAGCTCTACCTCGCTGATGAGGTGGAAGACTCTTGCATAGTTTACGAAAGCAAAACAGGAAGACCTGCATACGAAGGACTTTCTGGTGGTGGAGACATCACTTTGCCAACGGGAACTTACACTGTGGCCAACGAAAATGGCGACAAAGAGACTGAGGTCGTCGTCGAAAAAGGTAAAACAAAGACAGTTGCTTTCTAAATCACCCTTTGAGTACAGCCAAGGGGCAGAGGCGAACAACGGGTAGAGCCAAACCTGCTCCTTTGACGACTGATATGACAGCATCTATGTCTTTGTATGCTCCTGGTGCTTCTTCTTTGATGGAGCGCCTGCTGGCACAAACAAGGTGAACCCCCTCCATAGAGCGGGCAAACTCTTTGTCTGAAATGGCTGCAACCTTATCTGGTTTGCGGCCTTTTCCTTTCTTACCTCTAGCAGCAGAGCGGGACATGACTCGTCCTGCGCCGTGGTTGACTGAGTGAAGAGATTCTGATGACTCTTCCGTGCCAATGAGTATGTAACTAGCTGTTCCCATCGAACCAGGGATGAGGACTGGTTGGCCTGTTTGGGCAAATGGAGTGTTTTTCATTCGCGAGGCAGGGAATGCCCGTGTTGCTCCTTTACGATGGACCCAGAGCAGGTCTTTCCCATGTTTTTCCCTTTTGGCCATATTGTGGGTAACATCATAAATGAGGGGAAGGGCTACATCACCATAATGCTCTCTGATGGCATACCGTACATATGCTGCCATTACCTGTCTGTTGAGATAGGCGAAATTGGCAGCTGCCCCCATTGCTAGTTGGAAGTCTCTTCCCTCTTTTGAGTCGGCAGCTAAATAACAGAGTTCGGCCGAAGGTGAGGTGGCTCGCGTTAGAGCTTTGGCCAACTGCATATAGTGACCACCAACTTCATGGCCTAGTCCTCGCGAACCAGAATGAATCATCACTGTGATTTGTCCAAGGTGCAAACCAAGTTCGTGAGCAACTTCCTGACGAAAAACTTGATCGACTACTTGGAACTCAATGAAGTGATTACCTCCGCCCAAGGTGCCAAGCTGTGAAGAACCTCTGTCTATGGCTCTCTTGGTCAAGGCTTTGGCCGAAGCTTCTATCCATCCATTGTCTTCAATGTGGAGGCGGTCTTGTTCTTCTTCCTCTGGTGAGCGAGCCCGTCGCAAAGTGCGGTCACCAATCTCTGCTTCGAGATAAGCCTCCATGCCGCCATCAAGGAGCTTTCGCAATTCCTTGTTGCGCATAGTGACATTGTGTTTCCCCTCGCCCAGGGGAACGAGGCGAGCAATCTCACGGGCAAGTAGATGCAAATCCAATTTGTCCTCTTGAAAGGGAGTGGCCAGAAGTCGCATCCCACAGTTGATGTCATAACCAACGGCAGCCGGAACTATTGTATTTCTAGTGGCGACAACGGCTCCGATGGGAACACCATAACCTGTGTGTATGTCTGGTGTTGCCATGGCGTGCGTAACTGAAGGCAATGAGGCAGCATTAGCAAGTTGGTCCACTGCTTTTTCGTCGATGAGGATTTTATCGCTGGCATATATACGAGCGTCTTTTAACATCTTTCCCTTTTTTGGAAGGGAGAGGCGCCATTTATCTTCTCTTCGTAAACGACTCATGAGGCTGTCCCTCTCAATCTTTTGGCAAGCTCATCTTTGAGAGCCAAATAGGGAAACCATCTATCAGGAAGAGGACCTGGATAGGCTGCTACGATTTTTTCTCCTGGGCTCCAAGAGGGACGTCTCGGGCGGCGGAGTAGTTTCATTCCTGCTTCTCTGGGCATCCGGCCACCTTTGATACGATTGTGATTAATGCAGCAGGTGACCACATTTTCCCAAGTGGTCAATCCGCCTCGAGAGCGAGGAATAACGTGATCGAGGTTGAGTTTATGAGCTGCAAATTTTTTCCCACAATATTGGCAACGGTATTCGTCACGATAATAAACGTGGCGGCGCGAGAAACGAACATGCTGCCAAGCAGACTTGACGACACAGTTTAAACGTAGAACAGAAGGCACGAGCAAAGTTGTCGATGGACTTCGGGCTTCGGCCTCTTGAAACTCCAAAGGATGGACTTTCTCTTGGTAAAGCAAACAAATTGCTTTCATCCAACTAATGACCGAAATTGGTGCCCAAGTCTGATCAACTAGAAGCACACGTTCAAAGCTCACGACACTGTCCTTTCCGCCCGACATAGGCGTGACATATACTGCATAGAACCAGCCTTATTGTTGATTCTACACAAAGCTGGGGCTTCTGTTCCAACGCAGGATGGATTTGTATGTTCGTAAGCGGCCAATACATTGGCAAATATTTGATTAAAGGCACCCTCGGTTCTGGGGGCATGGCTATAGTTTATCGAGCTCAAGATACGATTACGAGACGACACGTTGCCCTGAAGTATCTTCCCAAAGAAGAGGCGACTGAAGAGTACATTGGTCGTTTTTTGCGTGAGGCGAAATTGCTGGCCAAACTCAATCACGACAATATCGTGAAAATTTATGACGTCGTGCAACAAGAGAGATGTTTCTGTTTTGCCATGGAACTCATTGAAGGCACTTCTTTAGAATCCATTCATTACAGAACAAATAAAGAGACTGGCAAGGGTATTCCCGAAGAGAGGGCTCGCCCCATGCTCGTTGACGTTGCTCGAGCTCTTGCTGCAGCCCACGTGAAAGACATTCTGCATAGAGACATCAAACCTGCCAACATAATGGTGGAAGAAGAGACTGATCGTACGGTCTTGTTGGATTTTGGTCTTGCTCGTGGTGGAGGGACACAGACTCTGACCAAAACAGGGGCTGTCATGGGTACATTGATGTATTTGGCTCCAGAGCAAATCAGAGGCAAAAAAGTCACCAAAGCTACAGATGTTTATCAATGGGGAATGGTGGCATATCATCTGTTGACAGGGCATTTACCCTTTGAGGATGAAGATGATGTGACCATGGCCATCCTTCGCACGACCAAGTCCTTGCCACACATTTGGGAGTTCAACAATGAAGTCTCAGAGGAAATGTCAGCCATCATCATGCGCTGCATTGAACGAGATCCTTCTGCTCGTTACGCTGACTGTGAAGAGTTGTACAAACTGCTGGCTCCAGAAGATTTTGAAGAAGACATCATCAATTGGACTTGTGATGATGATCCAGCACAAACCTTGTCTGCCATTGATGTAACAAGTGCTGTGGAAGAAGAGACGAAACAAATCTCTAGCACGGCAGCTTCAATGGCTGGGCCTGATGCAACAGTGCCAATCCAAAAGAAAGTAGATGAAGAGGGGAAAAAACCGCCTCCTTGGTTGGCTGCTGCAGTGGTTGTCATCGTTCTCTCTCTTTTCGGTTTATGGCCATCAGGAAAGGTTTCTTGGCCGCCGCAGGACATTCGAATTTCACCTAGATCGCTTACGGCAGCAGTATCATTCACGACGAACATTTCCATTCCAGGGTTTTTTTACAGAGTGAAGGGGACGGGCAAAGAGGGTGGAAAACCCGTTAAGTGGGAGAAGAGTTTTCAGTATTCAGCCAAAGAAGGAGCTCAATACATACACGACTTGAAGCTGAATGGACTGGAACCAGGAAGGCATTACATATTGGAGCTTCTGCCTTCTAAAGACAGCAAGAGGCCACCTTCGGCTACAGAGTTTCGTACCAAAGTTTTGCAGCCAAGTATCACCAAAATAGAGTTGCTTCCACGCAACGATATGGTGACTCTCAAGTTCAAAACTCCCACAAAAGCTAGAGTGGAGGTTCTCTCCATTCCTCGTGGCAAAACCCCTCGCTCTGTCCGAGCAGAGAGTGATGAAGCTATCGAACATGAACTCACCTTCGTTCCTGATGCTTTCTATCATTCCGTCTGTCTGAAATATTCCATTGGTGACACTGAATGGGTGGGACCCGAGTTAGAACGTCATCGTTTATTAGAGATGGCTTTGACCACCCTGAAAGAGAAACTGCGAAAACCTTTCATCAACAATGGAAAGGGATTGAGACCTCGTCTACCAAGGCCTCACGAGTTGAAGAAAGAAATTGATGACATTTATATTTCCCTGAAAAGGGGTCCCAAGGCTGAGCAGAAGTTGGCAACAATCATTGGCAAGTGGTGGAAACAAGCCAACGATGAGTTGCAGAAGGTGAGAGTTTTGGTTCCTTTATACGTTGGATATCAGCGGATTTCGAGTGAAAAGAGAAATGCTCTTGGTGCTTCCTGCGCTTCTTTGGAATACATGCGTATCTATTGTCGGAAAAAGCGACTTAAAGTATCTTTCCCTCCAGGTAGCTCAATGCCCGCTAATCTGCGATCTTTCCAAGGGGAGCCAAAGGGATTTGTGCCACTGCCCAAGATGCGTTTTGAAGATGGAATAGTGCGCATTTATCGTCCTGGACCCAAGTTTGCTTTTCCTGGTCAGAAGTTTTTGCAGGAACACACCATCTCACCCAGTCACATTCCTCCTGAATACATAGAGAACTACGCAATCATCGCCCTTGTCATCGAGGCAGAGAAAATTAGCCGAGACTTTTATCCTGTAGTCGAGGTCAATGGAATGCCCCTTTATTTCCTCAAGAGGAGCGAACAAGAGGAGGGATTGGTTCTTTCACATACCATCCCCAGCACATTCCTCATCCCCGACGATGGAAATCAGTTCAAAATCAGCTTATTCCCCCACGGCGAGAAGAATCAGCGGATGAATATGCTTAATATTCGGCTTCTTGGCGGCAGAAAACGCTGAATTCGTTGCCAGATAGGGCTTTAGATGTTATCCTCCTCGTTTGTTACGCGCGCGCGTTATTACTTCGTTCATGTCGTTTTGGCGAAGTCAGCGGTGCCCGTAAGCTCTTGGAAGGCGGGCTGAAGTAGAATGAAAATCGACATTTCTGCGCTTCATCCTCTCGAGGTCAAGGCTCTTTATGCCTTCTCAGAAGGGGATGCACTTTCTGAGGACGCTCTTGGTGAAAAATCTGGTTTACCACCAGAGAATTTGCGAACAGCTGTTCAATGGTTGTTGGCCAAAGAACTCATCGAAGTAGGGTCCGAGCAGAAGTACCAGGAAATTACTCTTGGTCAGTGGGGCGAAACTTATCGCAAACTCAAAGTGCCAGAGCTGAGGCTCTTTGGTTTGCTCGGTGATGGCGAAAAAGCCATGAAGGAACTCTCCACTGAGTTTAATGGTTACGAAGACAAAGCAGCACTGGGTAAAAGTGTTGGAAACCTCAAGAAGGTTGGTGCGCTCCAGACAATGGCTGGTGGCGTAGTCAGCCTGAAAGATGGTGCTCAAGAGAAGTTATCTTCTTTTGAAGCCCTCGCTGCACTACTCGACAGAGTTGCCGATGAAGGCACGATGAGAGTAGACGACTTGTCCGATGATGAAAAAGCCGTTGCTAATCAGTACGCCAAAAAACGAGGAAAGAGTAAAAGCATCCTCTGTTTGGCTGAACGTGCTGCGCGAAGTTACAGAATTGCACAGCCAGCTGTCATTGATGAGCTGAAAAAGGCTGGTGTCACAGGAGACGAAGTTGGACAACTGACACCAAAAATGCTTAAAGACGGCAGCTGGAAGGGGAAAAACTTCCGCCGTTATGCATTGCAGCTACAGCCCTCTCCACCATTGACTGGGCGCCGTCATCCGTATAGAACTTTCCTCGACGCGACAAAATCAAAACTCCTCTCTATGGGGTTTGAAGAGATGCGCGGAAGCCTCGTGGAAAACGAGTTTTGGAACATGGATGCATTGTTTATGCCTCAGTTCCACTCGGCTCGTGACATTCATGATGTTTATTACGTCGACAATCCAAGTCACGCCAAGGAATTGGAAGAACCATTTGGTTCCAACGTTGCGCAGACTCACGAGAACGGTGGCAGCACAGGCTCACAAGGTTGGGGATATACCTTCGATCTAGAGCGTGCCCGTCGCCTCATACTCAGGAGTCAAGGAACAGCATTGTCTGCGAGAAAACTTGCTCAAGGTGCTAAAGTGCCTGGCAAATATTTCTCCATCGCACGTTGTTTCCGCTATGACAAAGTTGACGCAACTCACTTGGCAGACTTCTATCAAATCGAAGGTATTGTGCTTGGACACGACATCACCTTCCGCACATTGCTCGGTTTGTTGAAGTTGTTTGGTCGTGAAGTAGCCGAAGCAAAAGAAATGCGCTTCGAACCTGCATATTTCCCTTTCACTGAACCATCAGTAGAGCTGCACGCCCGCCATCCCAAAGTTGGCTGGATTGAGCTCGGTGGTGCTGGTCTCTTCCGACCTGAGGTAACAAAACCTCTTGGTGTTGATGTACCAGTCATTGCTTGGGGATTGGGTGTTGACCGAATGGCAATGTTCGCCCTCGGTCTCAACGACATTCGCGACCTCTTCAGTCGTGACCTGGAATTCATCCGACGCCTCAAAATGAGTCGTCGCCACGACGAGAAGGAGGCTTAGTGATATGCCTTCCATTACCGTATCGATTAGCGATTTGGCTTCTCTCCTAGGGCGCGAGATTGACAGTCCCGACTGGTTGGAGAAACATCTTTCTTACGTAAAAGGTGAGCTCAAAGGTTGGAATCCCAAAGAAGACGAAGCCAAGATAGAGCTCAATGACACGAACCGTCCTGACCTCTGGTGCCCTGAAGGTATTGCTCGCCAAATCAAAGCAAAACTCACAGGCACTAGCCGTAAGTACTGTTTCGTTGAAGGCAAAGATGTTGCAGGCACTATTGAAGTAGACATGTCAGTCAATGGTGTTCGTCCTTATGTTGCGGCTTTTACCGCCAAAGGACCTGAGATCACCGACGCTTCTTTGCGCCAACTCATTCAGACCCAAGAGAAATTGTCTGACACCTTTGGTAGACGCCGAAAGGCCGTTGCTACTGGTGTGTACAAGCTGGAAAAAATCTCCTTCCCAGTTTCATACAAATTGGTTGCAGGCGATGAGAGCCCATTCGTGCCACTTGGTATGGAGGAGAAACTCACTCCAGCTGAAATCATGGAAAAACACCCGACGGCCATTGAATATGCAACAGCCGTGGAAGGATATTCAGGATTTCCCATCATCGCAGAAAAAGGTGGAGAAGTATTGTCCATGCCTCCAATCATCAACAGCCAAACTGTTGGTGCCGTTGAAGTTGGCGACAGCGAACTTTTCATCGAAGTGACGGGTCTGGACATTCGTCAGGTCGTGTTGGCCACGAATATCTTTGCTGCCAACTTGGCTGACCGTGGTTATGAAGTCAAACCCATAGAAGTCAAATATCCCTATGAGACTCCTTTGGGAATGACAATGACTACACCTTGTTCCTTGAAACAGGCACAAGATGTCAAATTGGCTGACTTCAACAAATCTTTGGGTGAAAACTTCGACAATTCCGAAGTTGAGGGATATCTCACAACTTACGGACTCTGTGTAGAAGAACGCGGAGAAGGCCAGTGGCGAGTACGTCCTCCTTTCTATCGCAACGATTTGCTTCATCCAATGGACGTTGTTGAAGACTTGGCAATAGCTCATGGTTACAACAACTTCAAAGCTGAATTGCCTAATGAATTCAGCGTTGGACGTCTTTCAGCCATTGAGACTTTCAGTGATGAGATTCGTGCACTGATGGTAGAGGCAGGTTTCACAGAGATCCTCTCGCCCATACTGACTCATCGTGACAAGTTGTCAAAGATGATGCGTCTGCCTGGTCGTCGTATCGTTGCCATTAGAAACGTAATGACCGAAAACTTCTCAGTCTTGCGTGACGCGATATTGCCTTCTTTGTTAGAGGTCGAGGCTGTTAGTGGTAATGCCACTTATCCTCATATGATCTTCGAATCAGGCGAGGTAGGTGTACGCACGACAACAACGAACCTTGGTTCACAAACATTGGTCAACTGCGCTGGAGCAATTTTCCACGCAGAGGCAAGTTTCTCGGAGATACATGCCTTTGTTGATCGAGTGTTCTATTTCCTCGATTTGGATTACACGCTGAAAACACGTGACCACAAAACGGCCATTCCTGGGCGGGCAGCTCGTATCGTCGTTGACGGTCGCGATGTTGGTGGCATTGGTGAAATCCATCCAGAGGTTTTGGACAACTGGGGTATCAAGATGCCTTGTGCAGCTTTTGAGATTAATCTCGAAAGAATCCTCGAGGTGCTTGGTCGCCAGTAGGCCAATGGCCCAAGTCGTTGTCATATTGATGGGACTGCAGGCTTCGGGAAAGTCATCTTTTGTGGCTGCCCATTTAAAAGGGTACACCCACATCAGTAAAGACCATTTCCCCAATGCCCGTCGTCCGGCAAAACGTCAGCAGCGCCTTCTGGAAGAGGCGCTCGCTGGCGAAGAGTCAATTGTCGTCGACAACACAAATCCCACTCGTGCTGATCGAGCTCCAATTATTGCTGCAGCTAAACTTGCCAGTGTGAAGGTCATTGGTTATTACTTTGAGTCGACAGTGAAAAAGTGCAAAGCGAGAAATGCAAAGAGGCTTGGAAAAGCCTGCGTTCCTGACATTGCAATACATGCCACCGTTGCCAAACTCGAACATCCAAGTTACGAAGAAGGATTTGATGAGCTGCATTTCGTACGCTTGAAAAAAGGCAAGTTTGTAATAGAGCCTTGGCGTGAAAAGTGAAGGGGGATAGAATGACATTCGAAGAAAGAATGCGTGAACTAGAGTATTTTCACGGTTTACGTTTGCTCCCAGGAACGTGGTGTGTCATTCGTGTCGATGGTCGAGGGTTTTCCAAATTCACGGAAAAGAACTACGAGAAGCCTTTTGACCGCAAACTCCACGACCATATGATAACGACTTCCAGCCTTCTCTTTGAAGAGCTCCAAGCCGATTACGCTTACACAGAGAGTGACGAAATCTCTCTGCTCTTTCGTCCAGACTGGGCTCTCTTCTCACGCTCCCTTGAGAAAATAGTCTCTGTTTCAGCTGGTATTGCTTCAAGCGCTTTTACAAAAGCAAGCTCTTTAATGGCTCACTTTGACAGTCGCGTGTGGCTTTCTCCAAACAAAGAGGCGGTAGTCGATTATTTCCGTTGGCGACAGAGTGACGGCACTCGTTGCTGTCTAAATCAATGGTGTTATTGGTTGCTGCGCAAAGATGGTCTATCAGCTGATGAAGCAACAGTCAGGTTAGAGGGGCAAGGTGAAGCTGCCAAGAATGAGTTGCTCTACTCCAAAGGGATAAACTTCAACGAAGTACCTCTCTGGCAAAGAAGAGGAACTGCTTTCTATTGGGAAAGTTACGAAAAAAGTGGTTTTAATCCAATCAAAAAAGAAACCGTTGTCGTGACTCGTAGACGTATCCACAGCAATGAAGAGTTGCCAATGAAAGATGAATATTCAGAGTTTCTCAGAGCGTTATTGAACTCAATCCCTCTTACCACTTGAATTTGAAATTACAATTAGGCAGCAGTTCTTCGAGCTTTTTACAGGCATCTTCATTTTCTGCAATTGGATTTTCTGCCAAGCGAAGAGTCTCAAGATTAGTGCATTGGCAGATGGCTGTACCAATGTCTTCAAATTCGGTGATAGCGTTGCCTTTTAGATTTAAGTAAGTGAGAGAGGGCGAAAGCACTAATCCTTTTGGAAAAGATGCAATTTGATTTCCATTGAGATCAAGACGCTGGAGTTTATGCAGTTTGCCAAGCTCGGTAGGTAACTCTGTCAGTTTGTTGCTCCACAAATCGAGCTTCTTTAACTCAGCCATTTTTCCAATGGAAAGTGGTAACTCAGTAAGTTCATTCGCTGCGAAATCCAGCTCCTGCAGCTGTGTCAACTCACCAAGGTTTTCAGGCAGTGTCCTTATCTTGTTCAAGGGCATTCTGAGCAAAGTAAGTTTAACAAGAGTTAGCACTTCTTCAGGAAAAAGGGTCAATTTGTTGCTGGCTAGGTCAAGGTGGTGCAAGTTGGTCAGCTGAATGAAACTATCGGGCAACTCAGTAAGGCTGTTGTCCGAAAGAACGATGTGTCTAAGATTTGTAAGGTTTCCAAACCAAGTTGGCAATATTTCTATGCCGGATCCCATTAAGTTGAGGATACGCAGATTGGCCAAATCACGCAGACTCTCTGGCATGCAGTGGCAAAAACTCATGTCGAGATCTTCCAGTGTTTTGGCAAGGGGCATATCCTCTTTGACTCCTTGGCAGCTCTGAATGTTGAGCTTGCGCAGTTTGGGTAGAGAGGCGAATACTTTGGCTGCTGTGGCCATTTCAACTCGTTCATTATTGTCGAACTGAATCTCTTCTAGCTGTTCGAGTTGGCTCAAAGACTGGGGCAAGGAGGCAAGATTGCGATTGTAGGCAATGTTCAGATGGCGAAGATTGACTAACTTGCCTATGTCCCCAGGGATGGGCGAAAACGCTGCTTCACGGACATTGAGGTATTCGAGTTTATCCAAACTGAACAATTGGAAGGGGAACTCACTAAGTCTGTTACCTTGCAAATGAAGGCGCTTCAGATTGGAGAGGTTGGCAAAGGAAGATGGAAGTGTAGCCAATGCATTGTCTTCGAGATGGAGGTCTTGAAGATTGGTCAAGTAGCCAATTTCAGTAGGGAGAGTTTTGAGGCTGTTTCCCTTGAGCTCTAAGATCTGCAGTCGCCGCAATTTGCCAATCTCAGGTGGTAGTTTCGTCAAATCCCGAAAACTCAGACTCAGTCTGAACACTTGTTCTGGTGTCTTTAGAGCTTCTTCTAGCTTCTTGACTCGTTTTACTTTTTTTAGCTCTTCTTCAGTGAGTAGTGGCTGTTCTGTTTCGAGAGGAGAGCCTGCCATTTCTGGGAAACGTTCTCCAAATGGAAGTAATATCTCATTATCTCTATCAGGTTCTTCTTGCGACCAGAGCATTGGGAAACTCTCGCCACTTTCTTCTTCCATGATGGACAGAGTTTCTGCAAAGGACTTGTTGGTTTTTACGACAGCTATGGTCCAAAGGTCACCTTGTCGTCTCTCTTTTCGTTGCTCTGGTTCTTTGTCTATGACAGCTCCAGCGGCATTGTATAGAGCTTCCCAGGTAACACTGTCTTCTCCCAGGTCCAAGGTAACATTACGATCCGCCGTAATGAGTTTGAACTCCAACTTATCCATGGCACCCTCCTGCAGAAGTCAGGTTACCATATTGCTCGTTGGCTCAACCTGTGGAGAAGATGTCCTTTAGTGTATCAAAGAGACTGTTACGTTTTCTGCGGGCGCCTCTATCTGGCAATACTCCTCCTGTAGCTCTTACTGCTAATTTGGCCAGCTTGAAGTACGACTTGGCAAGGTCCGATGTCTGATCTTCTACCATAAAAGGAATACCTCTATTCAAAGAGCGTAATACCTGTTTACCTGCTGAAGGGATGATGTTTTCAATTTCCAGTTGTAGGGCTCGTTGAACTTCGTCCAAACCAATACCACCCAGATTTGGGAAACCCTTGTTTAACACAAGTTTTATCTTTTTAGGGTCGTAGTTGAGACTTAGGAGCAAATCGAGACAGAGTTTGTTGCATTTGATTGAGCTCATTTCTGGTGTGACAAGGACGTAAATCAAAGAGCTCAAGTCGAGTATGGCCAACTCCAAGCTGCGAAACTGTGGTGACGTATCAACAATGACGTAGTCATAGTTTTCACGGAGGAGTTTAATGGCTTGCTCTACATGCTCTACTTCCACTGTCTCTGCGTATTCTGGTTTCGGTGGGCAGAGAAGAGCTGAAATGGACGCTTCTTTGTGAGACACAATGTATTGAGAGACTTGATCTGCAGTCCAAGGCGGCGCTTCACCAATGAGATCCGAGATGGTCAACTCTTCCTTGAGATTTAACATCAAACCAACGTCACCGAACTGCAGGTCAGCGTCAACGACACAAACACGCGTTTGTGTGACTCTTTGCAATGCAACTGCAAAGTTCAATGCCATTGTCGTTCGTCCAGAGCCGCCCTTCGTTCCAAATATGGTAAAAACCTCGCCTTCTTTGATGGGGCGTTGTTCTGGAGCAGCAGCGTTTTCTGCGGCTCTTCTCATATTTCGCTGAGGTGCTGAAGCTTTGTAGACGTTTTTGATAGTGTCTACTAACTCTGCATTAGAAAAGGGTTTGACGAGAAAGTCGCGTGCACCTGCTTGCATTGCTCGCCTAATATACTGGTTTTCACCCTGAACAGACATCATGACTGAACAGACTTCAGGTAATTCCCTAGCCAAGACTTCAGTGGCCTGAATGCCGTCCATCACAGGCATATTGATGTCCATGAGGACGAGGTCGGGACGAGTCAAACGAGCTTGTTCTATTGCTTCTCTGCCATTGCTGGCTTCGCCCACAATCTCTATATGATCGTCAAAAGATAATAAACGCCTGATGTTTTGACGCAACTCAACTTTGTCATCTACCAAAAGTACTCGAATTATTACACTCATCCCCGCAGCTATCGCAAAAAGGGTGCCTGAGTTTGAAATAGGCATTAATAAAGGGTTGGCGATGTTGAGTAGTGGTGATATCTTCCCTACGTGGGGAGAAGTTGGCGGGTAATATTCCCTATATCTCTTGACCTGGAGGGGGTATAACGGATACCTTCCGCCACTGGAGCGGAAAATGACAAAACGTACAATAAGAAATGTTGCGATTATTGCCCACGTCGACCACGGTAAGACAACCTTGGTCGATCAGTTGTTGCGTCAGTCTGGATTGTTCAATCAAGGTGAATTAAAAGGAGATTGTATTCTCGACTCCAATCCTCTCGAGAGAGAACGCGGAATCACCATTTTATCCAAGAACTGCGCTATTGATTACAAAAACAGGCAGGGATTCTCTTTTCACATCAATATAGTTGATACACCTGGTCATGCTGATTTCAGCGGCGAGGTAGAGCGAGTCCTTTCCATGGCTGACGGTGTCCTTCTACTCGTTGATGCCTTTGAAGGAGTTATGCCCCAAACGCGTTATGTTTTGGGTAAAGCCCTTGCTCGTGGTTTAAAACCAATCGTAGTCGTCAACAAGATGGATAGAGCTGATGGTCGTCCTGATGAAGTGATAGACGAAGTTTTAGAGTTACTCATTGAGCTAGGTGTTGGTGATGAAGCATTAGAAGTTCCCATTGTTTATGCTTCTGGCCGTTTAGGCTGGGCCGTAGATGATTTGGACGCTATTCCTGACGATGGCAAAGGGGATATACATACTCTCTTTGACGTCATTATTGAGCACGTACCGCCACCCGATTTTGACTCTACTGCCCATTTGCAGGCTCAGATAACGAGCATAGATTATTCCGATTACGTTGGCCGAATTGGCATAGGGCGTGTGTTTGCTGGTTGCTTAGACACCACATCTGATTTGGTTTGTGTAGGCAATGATGGTGTTGTACGTAAAGAGCGCATTGGCCAACTATTCTGCTTTGATAAGTTGGGTAGGCGAGAGGTCCAGAAAGTCGAGGCAGGTGATCTTTTTGCTGTCGTTGGTCTTTCCAATGTGGACATTGGCGACACCCTTGCTTCACCAGAACATCCTGTTGGCTTGCCTTCTGTCACTGTAGATGAACCAACTTTGCAGATGACTTTTCGCATCAACGATGGTCCTTTTGCAGGCAAAGAAGGGGAATTCGTAACAGGTCGGCAAGTGAGAAACCGCCTCAATCGAGAATTGCAGTCCAATGTTGCTCTGCGCATTGTCGAACGAGGCGAGGCATTCGTCGTTTCTGGTCGCGGTCTTCTGCACCTGGGCATATTGCTCGAGAATATGCGCCGTGAAGGTTATGAACTCACTGTTGGAAAACCTGAGGTCATTTTTCATGAAGAAGATGGCCAGCGCATGGAGCCAGTCGAACAGCTAGTCGTTGATGTCCCAATCGAATGTGTTGGTCCAGTAATGCAGCTCGTTGGCGAAAGGCGAGGCGAACTGGAAGACATGTGTGCAGGTGAGACACGCACAACCTGCAAGTTCACTATCCCAGCACGTGGTTTGATTGGTTTACGCAGTCGTTTATTGACGGCAACACAGGGTGAAGTGGTTATGCATCACCGTTTCGAAGGCTATGCTCCGTTCAGAGGAGAAGTGCCCAAACGTGCACAAGGTGCCATGGTTGCAACTGAGCGAGGCACTGTAACCAGTTACGCTCTCCTACAGCTCGCCGACAGAGGGGTTATGTTCGTTCGACCAGGAGACGAAGTATATGCAGGTCAAATAGTTGGTGAACATTGTCGCGACGTTGACATCAATGTGAACGTTGTCAAAAAACGCCATGTGACCAACATACGGGCAGCCTCGAAAGATACGACAGTGTTGTTGAAAACCCCTCGCGAATTGACTCTTGAAGCATCTTTGGAACACATTGAAGAAGACGAGCTCGTCGAACTCACTCCCAAGTCTATTCGTCTTCGTAAACGAACTCTCTGCGCAACTGAAAGAAGACGCCAAGAGAAACGCACTAAGTTTGCTTAATGTTATTCTTCTTGCTCGAGGACATAGAGTTCTTTGGCCGTGAACATGATGTTACGGACGAGTTCATCGGCACGCCCTTGCTCCATTGTCGTGATGAGCGGCAAAAGGATGAGCATTAGTCCAAAGATGGCCAATAAGACAGCGGGCCCACTAGCTCCAACGAGGCCAGCATAGTGTAATACTGTCGATATAGCAGAGCCGCCGAGGCAGCCGCCTCCTGCCACTCTCATTAGCTTTGTCGCTCATGTCGTTTTCCACTCTTGCTCATTTCGTGGGCTTTGGTGTCAACACAGTCACTTTGACGTCACCTGCAATGCCCTTGAGATTTACTGTTTTTTCAATGCAAGGGTATTGTCGCTTTTTCAAAAATGCAGACACATCTGGATCGTCGAGTACACTTTGAGAAACAACGACCTCACCAGGACCGCTTTCACCTTGAACTCTCGCGGCAATGTTGACTGTGCGACCAAAATAATCGGTTGCTTTGTTTGATGTAACTGCAATGGAGGGACCTCGATGGAGACCGATTTTGACAGTTACATCAGCAAGGATGTCTTCCCGTTTAGAAAAAGCTTCCTGTATCAAACAGGCTGCCCGAAGACCTTGCTGATTGTTGGGGAAAGCTGCCATGACAGCGTCACCTATCGTTTTTACTATGCCACCTTCGTGTTTAGTGATTATCTCTGTCATCACTTTGAAATGTTCTTGAACGAGGTTGTAGGCTTTGCCATCGCCGAGGCGTTCATACATTTCCGTAGAGCCAGTAATGTCAGTAAATACCAAGGTAACACTGCGTATGGCGAAGGATGTGTCTGGTGCGAGATATTCAGAATGAAACAGATCGCGAAAATCCTGCTGAGCCATTAGATAAGCAGCACTGACCCAATTGTGGCGTGGTGCAGTAGAAACTACGAGAAAACCATTGAAGGTTGGATAATCGTAAGTAACAGTAAACTCGATAGGGCCAGGTTTCAGCGTTAACTCACGAATATCGAAAGTACCATCAGAGCCTGCTGAGAGTTTTACTTGCTGAGTTTCTGCGCACTCTTCTCCTTCTACAATGAGGAGGCCTCCAACCTCGCGATGAGAGGGCATGTAAAAGCAATATTCTCCATCAGTGAGTGTTGTCTCGACGACCTTTGTCTCTCCAGGTTCTACGCAGATACCGACGGCAAGTTCTCTCTGTTCACGAACGAGCATGTCATCGAGCCACTCCATCATGCCGTTGAAATCTCTTTCGCCCCAATCTTTGTACTCGAGAGAGCGAATCTCTGGATTGACGGTGAAAGTGACTTCGACTTGTTCTTCGAAATCCAATGCCCAATCTAGTTCGCAAAGGGGACAGTGAGCATTGTTTTGCAAACCCATGAGATGTTTGTGGTAGGCGGGTACTCCGTAGCAAGAGGGACAGTGGACGTCGAAGTTCAAATCAAAGATGCCAATCCTCGTGGCATAGAGCAATGCTCTTAGGGCTTCACTGCGACCAACTTCCAACTCTTTTCCTATGCGGAAAGCATTTATCTTGTAACAGTCGAATTCGTGGCCCTCTGTGACCAATCTACGTAGGTGGGAAACTACTTTGGGTGAGGCCTGGGAACTTTCTAATTCTTTGAACATGTTAACAGTTTTTTCTGTGGCCATCTGTCCTCCTCGCTCACAGTACCTATCTTACTACTGAATTGGCTCTGCCGTGACAGCCAGGAACATATATCGTAAAGTGCAAGTAGAAATCAGTGTATTGCAGGAAGGAAAACCGTGCTTCTGAAGACATTACTGTTATTGGTGCTTCTTTGCTCCAGAGGTTTGGCCAGCCAGGCGCGTATGGGGCCTACAGAGACACCGGAAATGCGTTTTCAAAAAGGTTCTGCCTACCTTGCTCGTGGAAAATTCGAAGTTGCAGAGACTTACTTCACTGCTTTGACGAAAGTAGCACCTGATAGACCCCGTTATTGGTGGGGATTGGGCCTTTCTAAGAAAGCACGTGGATTGAATGAAGAGGCTGTGGCCTGTTGGCTCAAAACGCTGAAGCTCGATCCTGCTATGTGGCGTTGTTACGAACAGCTGACTCAGTCTTATCACAAACTTGGTAAATTCAAAGAGCGCGATGAGGCAATAAGCAAAATCAACGGGGTAAAGAAAAATGCCGCCAAAGGTTCAGCTCTGGAGAAGAAGGATTTTTTCTGTAGAGAACGTTTTAAGGTCAAAGGGCAGCTCGTTCTTGCTTTGCAATATTTTGATGGTGACGAACGCAAGATACGTTTTTCAGTTGGTGACCAAGACCTTGGAGAACAGAGATTTACAGAGTTGCGTCACTTTGATTATCCAAAGGTGAAAGACTTGAGTTTGCTCGCCTTTTGTGAAGTGACAAAAGGTCCCGATACTTGTTTGGCCATTTACGAAAAAATGCCAAGTTATCAAGAGTTGAAAGACATCGTTGTTACTCGATTGTCAGGTAAAGACAGAGGACCTTCGACGCAAGCTGAGCGAGCGTTGTTCATCAAACTCCTGCCCATTGTGACGAAATATCCTCTTGAGCCTTGGTCGGCAGTCTGTCGTTCTTGGGGCGTAAGATTCATTTCTGAAATACCTGATATCGTTGTCAGTCTCGACTTTACTGCCATCGATCCCCTCATCAAAAAAGGATACAAATACGAGGTCACACTCGTTGGCCACTTCACAATGGCAGCGGGAGTTCCTGCTGTAAAAAGACCCAAAGACAAAGTTCTCCTTGAGGAGACAACACTCTTTGCAATGAATAGTCTCTTGGACGTCTATGAGTCATTGATGAAAGAAGACAAAGAAGCCAAACTCGCTTTTCTCGATGAAGCACTTCAAAAAAGGGCAGAAGGAAAACTTGAAGAGTGGTTGAAAGATAGACCCAAAAGGTATGAAGCAGCTCCTAGACCGAAAAATTAAGCTTTTGCACTCTTCTCTCTGCCTTTGAGCAGTTCATCTTTACGTCTGCGAGCCAATTCTCTCATATCTGCAACTTCATCAGATTCGTCCACAATCTCTTTACCCAAGATCTCTTCCAAGAGATCCTCGAGAGTGACAACTCCAGCAAGAGCACCAAACTCGTCAAGGACGGCAAACATATGCTGACGGCGCTCGAGGAAACTTTTGAGCAGCGTATTGAGTGGTGTCGTTTCCAAGACGAAGTGAATGGCTTCAGCAATATCTGTCAATTTCGTGTCAGTCTTGTCCTTGGCCAAAGGAGCAAGAATATCCTTTCGGTGGACAAAACCCGATACGTCGTCTTTATCTTTAAAGAAGATCGGAATGCGTGAGAAATGGTATGTCTTCTTTTCGTTGGCAGCTTCTTCAACGGTCATTGTGCCTTTGAGCATATGAAGCACAGGCCGTGGTGTGAGGACATCGCGAACGGTTTTACCGCGAAGGGCGAGGATGTTCTGAATGACAGCAGCTTCATCTTCCACAATGTTGCCTGTCCTCAAGCCCATCTTGGTCATAATGACCAGTTCTTGGGGAGATACTTGGTTTTCTTCTCGTTTGCCTGTGATGACGCGTGTAATCAAACTACAAAGCCAAATGACAGGTCGAAAGATCCAGACCATGACTTTCAAGGGGTAGGCAATGGCTGAGGAGAAGCCTTTGCTGTAAACGACTCCAGCTGTTTTGGGTATAACCTCCGAGAAGAGCAAGATGGCCAATGTAAAAGCTGCAGAAAACCAAGCAAGCCATTTTGCTCCGAGAGCATCGACTGCCAATGCACCAGCGATGGCGGCACCAGCCGTGTTGGCAACTGTATTGAGGGCGAGAATGGCCGTAATGGGCCTGTCTACGTCTTTTCTTAGCTCCTGAAGCACTTTACCTGAAGCGCTACCTTCTTGGACCAATCCTTCTACGTGGCTCACAGGAACTGAATAAAGAACGGCCTCAAACAATGAACATGTGGCCGATGTCAGAATAACTACAGCGACAGCAATACCAAGCTCGAGCATAATCTCCTCTCTTCAGACAAATCGTACTGCACTATACCATCTGTCCAATATGGCGACGATGTGTCATACTACTGAGCCAAAATCCGGAGGGAGTGAACATTGTCCGATAAGCCTGAGAAAAAAGAGTCTTGGTGGTCCAATTTTCAAGTTCCGCACACTTATGTGATCATTTTCTGTTTGATGATTATTGCTAGTTTGTTTTCCTACGTCTTGCCTGGTGGTGAATATCAGCGGATTCAGAAGAAGGTTGTCGTTGGTGGCTCGACGATGACAAAAAAGGTCGTCGATCCTGATTCTTTCAAGACCGTACCAAGTGTGCCCCAAAATCCTTGGAAAATGATCAAGTCAGTGATGATTGGTTTGCGGCACCACTCGGCTATGAACATTGTTTTCTTTATTCTCCTCATTGGTGGTGCTTTCGGTATTGTTACTGGCACGAAAGCAGTTGATGCAGCCCTTGCCCGTCTGGTGACCATCCTGGCTGGTAGCGAGTTCCTTGTCATACCTGCTGTCATGGCTGCTTTTTCAATTGCTGGAGCAAGCTTTGGAATGTGTGAAGAGACAATTCCATTTGTAGCCATGGTCGTGCCCCTTGCTTTGAAGTTGGGTTATGACTCCATAACTGGCGTTGCAATGGTTTACGTGGCTGCAATGATAGGTTTTGCTGCCGCTTTCCTCAATCCTTTCACCATTGGTATTGCGCAAGGTATTGCTGGTGTGCCTGTCTTCTCAGGTTTGAAGTACCGACTGGGGATTTGGCTGTTCCTCACCATATTCACAATTGGCTGGGTCATGTATTACGCCTATAAAATCAAAGCAAATCCTCAGCTGAGCTTGGTATATGAATTGGACCAAGCCCGTCGTAAAGAAGCGGCTGCAGCAGGGGAACATCCTGAGTTTACTCTCGCTCGAAAAGCTGTTCTATTAATCATCGCAGCGGGTTTTGGCATCATAATCTATGGGGCCATCAAGCTTGGCTGGTACATAGACGAAATGGTTGCGGTCTTCCTGATCATTGGCATCTTTGCCGGTCTGATAACACGTATGCCTCTCAATGATATGGCTGACAATTTCAGCAAAGGAACTTCAGGCATAGCAAATGCAGCCATTTTGGTCGGATTTGCCCGAGCTGTTCTCGTCATCCTGGAAAACGCCAAGGTAATGGATACTATCCTGCACAACGTTTCAGGCTTTGTTGGTAATCTGCCCCCTGTGATTTCTGTGCAGTGCATGTATGTCTTCCAGACTTTGACCAACTTCTTTGTGCCTAGCGGTTCTGGACAGGCTGCTCTGACTATGCCTTTGATGGCACCACTAGCCGATATGGTTGGTGTGACCCGACAGACAGCAGTTTTGGCTTATCAATTCGGTGACGGTTTTACCAACATGATTATTCCAACATCGGCTGTGACAATCGCTGTTTTGGGTATGGGAAGAGTGCCTTGGGGCAAATGGGCACGATGGATTGCTCCTTTGATAATCACCTATTTCATCTTTGGCGCTTTATTGTTAGTTCCGCCTGTACTTTATAACTGGCAAGGGTAGGCCAGGAAGCCAGTCCTGGACATACTTTTTCCACTGAGGACCGAGCTTCTTTAGTGCTGAGAAGTGTTTGCGTGCTTTGTCTTCCAAACCCAGTTTTAGAAGTGTATGAACAAGCTTCAGACGCAAAACAACATCGTATCTTTGCACCTTAATGGCTCGATAGAGCGCTCTAGCTCGACCTTTTAGCGCTCTGCGATACTTCTCCATTTTCATGTTCTTTTTGTACCATTTGGCCAGTTTTCCATAAGCTACTGCCAACTTGCTCCAGTTGGTCCAATCATTTGGATTTTTCGTTATTCGAGTCTTTAGGTTTCGCAGCTTTTCCTTTAAAAGAGGTAGCTGACTTACTGGTTTGACTATTGTGGGGGTTGGCAAAGCTTCTGGCGGAGTTGTAGCAATGACTGGTGGTTTGACCAAAAAGTTTACTGGTGTATCGAGCATAGCCACTGGGCAGCTGTTTATGTCATCACTGTTAATCTTTTCAAAAGCTCGTAAGACGACGAATTCATCAAGGATGACATCGTATATGACAGTGCAATATGGGTGTTTGGAATGTAGTTCTCGGCGAACAGTCGCCTCATCCCTTTTATTCAGCCTCTCAGAGGCTACGATTCTCTGCATATCGTAAGATAGCAACAAGTCTTTTGAACCAACATAGAGGTGACCTTCTGCATAACTGCTTTCATATCCAGCTTGGCTGACCATTTTTCTAACAGTGCTGACGACATCTTCATTCTTGATAGTCATCGTGACGGTGCCACTCAGGTCAGAGACGGAAATAATGCAGATGTTAGCTTGATGGCTTATGCGTTTCAGCGCTTCTTGGATGGTCACATTGTTCAGCTCCAGAAATAGATTGCCAGCTCGTAACATTGGGGTACTCAGAAGGAAGAGAGAGAGCAACAAAGAGAGAATGTGCTTCATGATTGTCCTTTCTGCCACCTGATAAGGCAACAGGTGTTCCAAAATAGCTAAAAGCGCATTAGAAGCGAACATCGAGCTCTTTTAGGGCACAAACACAGATGAATGTGTGCACATTTGGGGAATTTGGTAACACAAGGATGTTTCTACTCTCCCCATTTACATAAGCAGCAGAAAGAAGATAGAGTCCTAGTTATGAGTGAAAAAAACGACATAGTTAATAGCGAAGAAATGGTATGTGTAGGCTGCGAAAAACCGCTTTCACCTTCTGACGATCTCGTCTTTTGCGAAGAATGTGGGCGCAAACATCATCGTGAGTGCTGGAGGAGGCAAGGTAGTTGCCCCTCTTCAAAGTGCACGAACACAGAATATAGGCGTCTCAAAGGTGAAGATGATGAGGCAGAGGAGCAGGAAGAGGACGATGTCGACACTGATGCTGACTTGCCTTTCGTAGAGCGGGTCATTGTCCCCAACTTGCGTCTTCTCGTAGCAATTGCCTCTTTAGGGCTTCCAGCCTCCTTGCTTGCTGCAGCAGCTCTGGGCAATTTGCTCTTACTAGGTTTGTCCACGGTATTTATGCTCTTTTTACTGTGGTACCTCGTCACGGATTATGAACTTCCTGAAGCTGAGGTAGAGGAAGAAAGCCAACAGCTGGAAGAGAAAGACAAGGGAGACGAACCGAAAAACGTGCACGATCGCAAGATTGCAAAGAGCAGGAAGAAAAGGAAAGCACGAAAGAAACGCAAAGAAGTGGAAAAAAAGAGGAAACGAAATAGAGCCCGTAACTAAAGGAGCGGTCTATGCGACATCTGGCTTTCGTTATTTTGACTCTTGCCCTGACTACCACTGTGTTTGCCGAATCTGAGTATTCGTGGACCTTAAAAGAAGGACGACTATATCGTTTGGTCATAGAGGGAGATAAAGTTCTTTACCGCGAGGAAGCAACCAAAGCTGAATTCAAGGCATTCTCAGACGAGGTGTTGCATGCCGGTGGAGCAGGAGCTGTTGTCTTTGAGCGAGCAAAAAAAGCTTTTTCCAGGATGGCTCGTGTCGAATTGGCTGATGGCTTCTCTTGGCGGCTCAAGGGCCGAAACAAGGGTAATTTCATGCGTGAGTTTTCTTTTTTGCCCATAAGCAATAAGCAAGCGAAAAAAACGGATGAAGAGTATCAAGGCCTCGTCATTACACCCTTTCCATCTAGTGGAGAAATTGTGGAACTAAGGATATTTCGGGGATTTGCTGAATTGAGGTTGGGCGAAGAAACCACCACTTTTCTCGACAAGGGCAGAGAAATGGAGCGTTGGCTTCTGAGTACTGGTAGGAAAACACTAGGCACTGCAAAACTGAAAGAGCTGTACAGCAAGCTCACTGTGAATTAGCGAGGCTTTATGCTTGTTTATGTGCATGGTTTTCGTTCTTCTGGCCAATCTTCAAAAGCTCAGGTTCTGAGCAATCATTTTGGTGCCCACTCCGTTAAAGCACCAGATTTACCAGCATCTCCTGAAGAAGCACTAAAACTAGTCGAGGAAATAGTTAAAGAGAGCTCAGAGCCAGTCTTGTTGGTGGGTTCCAGTCTAGGTGGATTTTATTCGCTGGTCCTGGCCGCAAATCTCAATATTACAGCTGTTCTAATCAATCCTTCACTTCGTCCTTGGCAGACACTTGCAGATGGTGTTGGCTGGCACAAGCTTATACATAGCGACGACGACTTTGAATGGAAACAATCGTATAACGACCACTTAGCCCAATGTGGAAAGATGCTCGAAGACACACCGCCCTTTGATGAGCGTTTACACTTTTTTTTGGCTGAAGACGATGAATTGCTGGATCACAGCAGCGTGCCGCAACTGTTTCCCAACGCAGCTACATTAGTGTATTTTTCGAAATGTACTCATCGTTTTCTTCGCTTTGAAGAGATTATCGATAAGATTGCAAAAATATATGGGGGACTATGATGCAGCGATTTCTTACCATTGTAGGGCTGGCTTTTGGTTTGGGATGCCTTTGTGGGTATATGCTCGGTTGTCAGAAGCCTCCAAAAGCTCCTGTAGATGAGAGACGTCGAAATGACGTCATATTGTTGAAATGTGGCCCTAATAAAATAGGAGTCATCCGTTTGCTGCGCGAATTGACAGGTCTCGGCCTCAAAGAGACGAAGAGCCTCGTGGACAATGTTCCTTCGACCATAATGCAAGATTGCGAACCAAATAGTGCCCAAAAAGCAGTGGAGCGCTTGAAGGAATTGGGTGCTGAAGCAGAAATCCGCTAAAGATTTCAGTGCTCCGTTTCGTGTCACATTGATGCTGCAAATTATGGCACAACTGCCCTGAAACCTCTTCGAAGTGCCATGAATAGTAGCTTTTGGGCTGGCAGGCTTCTTGTAAGGACTATGACAAGGTCGAATAATAATCCAAACGATGTGAGGTCGGATAATGAAGCGGTTCTGTATCTTTTGTTTTCTTTTCTGCGTATTTACATTTATTTTGGCACAGACATGCTCTGCTCAAGGGCTCCTCGATATGCTGGGTGTGAAAAACAACGAGGAAGTTGAAACTCAGGATAGCAACAAACAACCTGCTGCTGAAGGAGAGAAGAAGAGTGGTGGAATTGGTGGTTGGCTGAGCAACACCATCAGCAACGTACAAAACTTCCGCGAAGAGCTCAAACCCAACAAAAATGAGAAGATTGCTCTCGAGTACATTCTCTGGATGTTACAACCATGTAAGCTTGGCGGCGCAGACTCAACATTCAACCAGAATGATACAGACATGATCATTGAAGCATTGTTGCAGGATCCTTCAGTGCAACAAGAGATTAGAAATGGCATTCATAGTGAAGGTCAAAGAGTTGCAAACTCAGTTGGTGGACCATTCATCATTGGTCGAATTCGCCGAGGCATTCGTCGTAATGTTGCATCAAACCGCACTACACCCGGTAGTCGTCACTATTCAGGTTACTGGGCACAAGGATTAGCACAGGCTAGATCACAGATTCGTGCTGAGATTGAAACCGGACTAGCCGCTGACAACATTAAACCTGTGCCAGGTCAAGGTCCCTCGACTGTACGTAGGAACGTTACTAGAAAACAGATGGAAGACTTCAAGCGCTCAGTTAAGTGGCTCAAAGCTTTTTCAGACAGAGTCTCCCAAAAGGTTGGTTTCGTTTATGACCTTCCTCACGGACTAAGCGTGGAAGATGTGAAAGCAATCATCGCTGGTTCTCCCCCACCAAATGGCAAGATGAGAAGAGTGAGGTAACAACCACTTTACCTCAATTGTTCTCAGCTCGTGGTATTCTACTGTTGAAGGGGTAGATATCATGCGCCATTGGTACATTTTTTTAATAATCGCTGGGTTCTTTGCTTCTGGTTGTAGTGACAAAGTTGGTCCGGACGTTGTGCCGAAAAAAGGTTTAGCGCTCGTGCGAATGACACAGTGGCAAGAGCCCTGGTTTGCAAAAAGAATTCAAAAATGGCGTGGTTGCAAGAAGCTGTCCCTCGGGACGACAAGCTACCAGACGCTTCAAGAGCTTCCAGGACTATTGGCAAAAAGCCTGAAAGATAGCAAAGAAGCCCCTTATCTCATCGTGAAGATTGAAGGGCGTATGTTGCCGAAATTGATAGAGCAGAAATTGCTCTATCCCCTCGAGAAGCTTGTAGATAGCGGAAACACACCCAAGTGGCGCAAGGAGTTGGATGGCAGAGCATTAGCTCCTGCTTTCAAAGATGGCTACACCTGGGCTCTGCCGCGAAAAGTCGAAAATCACATCTTCTGTTATCGTCCATTTTTTGTGCGTCAGGCCGCTCTTTACTGGAACTCAATGCGTGACGAGATAGACGAAGTCTTCAAAAATGAAAATGGCCACGGCTTACCAAAAGGTTATGAACTGGAAAGTGATCCCGAGTTATGGGACATGTATGACTTGACCGTAGTTGGATATTACTGGTCTAAAACAAGAATAAAGGGTGTCATTGGACCGCGCTTGGGGCATCGTTCCAAAGATTATCCAGGAACCTATGTTGATGTTGCAGCAAGGATGTTTGCCTTGGGTGCGAACCCAGAGGATTTGATCAAAGTTCGCGGTCAAGCTCTCATCGATTTCCTTACCTGGGAAGCATTTTATATGCGCTACGGTTTGTATCATCCTTCAATGGTCGACCCAGGATGGTTTGGTGGAGACACTTATAGAACCTTCCGTGAGTATTCTCTGTTGGCACTGACACTTCACCAAGTTGACGCTATTCAGTTTTATCGTCAGTTTGGTCCTCGTGAAGGCAATGAACAGAGTGATGTAGGTTTCTCTCCAATGCTTCAAGGTGTTTCACTTGAGTTGGATGAGAAAGGCAACCCCAAACGAGTGGGTAGCAGAAAAACTCATATGGCTGGATGGTGGTGGGGAATTCCCGCCTCTTGTCCCTGTCCTCGACTCGCCCTCAATTTGTTGGAATACATCCTTTCCCGAGAATTCCAGCAAGAAGAATGCGCAAAGTTCGGCAACTATCCTGTCCGAATGGATTTGTTAGAAGATGTTGCAACGGCCTTTCCTGAAAAGTGGATGCAGAATGTATTCAAAATTTCTGAGCGCCAATTCGAAGAGGATTGTTTGCCCATTCCTGATGAACGGATAACCTACCGTAAAGAAGCCATCAAACTCTTTGAGCTCTGGCGCCGTGTAATGAGCCACCCCAAGATTATGGACAGGTCGGTGCCAATCAAGTCTTTGGGCATCGCAAAGATGGTTGAGCAAATTTCTTAACTCGACCTTAAAGACCTTAACTTTGTTTCTTTCTCCCTAGTCAGTGTCTTAGCTTCTCCTGCCAACATTAACTCTACGTTTTGGGAGGAATGATGGCGTTTCACAGAA
>CAZXTJ010000022.1:21145-27238 GCA_964643655.1 uncultured bacterium | reverse complement strand
CTGTTAACCCTTGGTGTGGTGCCAGTTCTTTATGCACTGCTTTTTAACGTTTATGAAGGAGATGCAAGATGAGTACTCCCTCTTTGGAGTTGGAGCTCGAATATTCAACGCGTGTAAATTACGCAATGCAGCAAAATGGCTTGCCAGTGATCAACCTACTGCGTCTCACAAATATCACCGAGGAGCCCCTCGAAGAGCTGACAGTCACCACTGAAATCCTGCCCAACATATGCCCTCCAACAGACTGCCACGTAGCTGCCATTGCCGCTGGAACAACGTACAATATTCGCGAAGTGCCAATGGCATTACCGCCAGATCGTTTGGTAACTCTGGCAGAAAGAGAAATGACCACACTTTGCGTAACAGTACGCAAAGGTGATGTCATCATCGCTACAAAAGAGTTTCCACTCGAGTTGCTGGCCTACAATGAATGGCCTGGAACTAGCGTTTTGCCAGAGCTAGTGGCGGCTTTCATATTGCCCAATCACCCCGACATTGGCCCTCTTTTACGCCGAGCTTCAGACATTCTGCAAGAAAAGACAGGTTCACCTTCACTCGATGGATACCAATCCAAAGATATCAACCGAACTCGGGCCATTGCAGCGTCAATTTATGAAGCTCTTCAATCTGCCGATCTGACCTATGTCAATCCACCAGCAAGTTTCGAAATCGAAGGACAAAAGGTAAGAACACCAGAGCTCATTCTGAAAGACAGAATGGGTACCTGTTTGGACTATTCACTTTTATATGCTGCCCTCTTGGAGCAAGCCGGTTTACATCCTTTGATTGTGCTCTGCGAAGGGCACGCACTGACTGCATGCTGGCTCACAGAAGAAACCTTCCCTGAAGCCTGTGTGGCCGATGATCCGCGTCGATTACGTAAGAGAGTACGCCTAGGAGTGATGACAGCCGTTGACGTTACAGCACTTTCAGCCAGGCCTTCTTTGGCTTTTGAACTCGCTGAAGAAAAAGGAATGGAATGGTTAGAAGAACCAGGTGAGACATTCTGCGCCATTGACGTTAGAGCAGCACGTATGGCTCACATTTTGCCTGTCCCACCAAGAAGTGGCAGCGACGATTACCAACTTGCAGATGCCGCGCAAATCGACGTCGTGAATGCTCAAGAAGAACCAAAGTTGCCAGAGGTGGAAAAGAAAGAAGAGCAAGAGAAGAAACCAATGACACGATTGGATAGGTGGAAGGAAAAACTACTCGACCTATCCCTTCGCAATCGATTGCTGAATTTTCGTGATACAAAAACCACAATGCCTCTCTTTTGTCCCACATTGGCCTCTCTCGAGGACAGCCTCTCTTCTGGCAAAGCCTTCAAACTACTGCCTTATGGCAACCAAACGACAGAAGCAATCGGAGAAGCCTTTAGCAAGGGACAACTCTTTGTTGAGCTATCAGAACGAGAGTTGGCGAAAAACCTGACCAAAACTTACAGAAAGGCTCGTTTGAGTCTCGAAGAAAGTGGAGCAAACACTCTCTATCTGGCCATTGGTATGCTTCATTGGTACGAAACACCAACTTCCCAGCAAGTCCGCAGAGCTCCTATCTTGCTCGTTGCGGCTTCACTCACCCGCATATCGATGCGTGAAGGTTTCACCCTTTCACTAACCGATGAAGAGCCTCTGTTGAACCTTACTCTCGTAAAAAAACTAGAGACAGACTTTGGCATCAAAATCCAAGGACTAGATCCCCTTCCTGGTGATGAGAGTGGCGTTGATGTTAATGCAGTACTGAACACAGTTCGCGAAGCTATCCTCGGCGAAGAACGCTGGGAAGTAAGAGAATATGCTTATCTTGGGCACTTTTCATTCACCAAACATTTAATGTGGCGCGATCTAGAGAACAACTCAGAAGCTCTTTTGGAAAATGAAGTCGTGCACCATCTCGTCGAAACTCCTACTGAAAAATTCGAACAAGATGGCGAATTTCCTGACACTGACCAATTGGACGAGCTTCGCGACAAAGCTGAGATATTCTGCCCCCTTGATGCAGATTCATCACAGTTGTCAGCAGTCTTGGCAGCAGAAGGGGATATGACTTTTGTCTTGGAAGGACCTCCAGGTACAGGTAAATCTCAAACCATTGCCAACTTAATGGCTCACTGTTTGGCACTTGGCAAGCGAGTACTATTCGTATCGGAAAAGATGGCTGCTCTCAACGTTGTCTACAACAGATTGACCAACATTGGCTTACAGCCCTTCTGTCTCGAACTTCATTCGAACAAAGTGCGAAAACAACATGTTCTCGAGCAACTTCGTCTGGCCTTAGAGAAAAGTGACATGTCCAAACCACGTGGTTGGAAATCTCAAAAGGAGAAACTGCTCGGTTACCAAAAAGAACTCAATGAATATGTAAATACCATACATAAAAAACGCACTGTTGGCCTGAGTGTTTATGAGATAACTGCACGTGTCATTGAGTTAAAACAATACAAACGACTCAACCTTTCACTTGGCTCCTTATCTGATGTTGATGAGGAAGAGCTCGAAACCTTGAGGACCATGGTCGACGAGCTGGGAAAAGCGGCAAAACTCATTGGCTGTCCTGCTGACCATCCTTACGTTGCAGCTCAGATCAAAGAGTGGGAGCCTGCTCTGAATCGTGAAGTTGAATTCCGTCTTCAAGCCTTGGAACAATCACTTCCTCCATTGCAATTGCAGGTTGACGAAAACCTCTCTCATTTGGGCTTGCCAACAAGTGAGACCGTTGATTGGCAAACTTTGGAAGGAAGTGTCAATTTAGCTCGACTGCTTTTACGGACTCCCAATTTGAGTCCCAAGTTTTTCGATGATGAAAAATGGCGGGAAGTCGTAGGAATGGTTCGTGGCTGGATAAACAAAGGACGTAGGCGTGATGAACTGAGAGACGAATTGGGACGAAGATATGATGTTCGCGCCCTCCTCAATTTGGACCTACCAGATTTGAGAGAAAAGTATAAAAGCTGGCAGAACTCTTTCTTTGTCGTACGTTGGGTAGCTTTGATGGGTCCCAAAGGAACTCTTGAAGCAGTCTCTCGTAGAGGAGTAGGTTCACCTGATGAAGTGCTGGCCGACTTGGAGCTCGCAATGGAGCTTCATCAGCTCGAAAAGTACTTCTCCCTTGCTGAAAAAGAAGGCAAAGAGTTGCTCAACGACAGGTGGGCCGAAGGAGACGTCGAATGGACTTCCTTGGAGGAAGATACCCATTGGGTAGAGGACTATCACAAGCAACTCGAAGCCATAGCTGACATAAACCATCAGGCCTGCCTCAAACTCAAAGACAGCAAGGACAAAAAGGAAAAACTCAAGCTACTCGTAGACGCATTTGCCGTCCATTCTGATGAACGTTTGGCCCTGGACGAATGTTTGGATTTCGACCTGCATTTGGCTTGGGGATTACCAGGAGAGAGTTCATACTTTTCTCGATTGAATACTCGTATAGAAATGTGGCGTGAAGGTATACCATCGTTACGAGACTGGTGTCCCTTTGTCGAAGCAAGACACAAGGCAGAAGAAGTTGGCCTGACACCTCTCGTCCACGCTTTGTCCTGTGGTGACATCATGGTTGAGGAATTATTACCAACTTTCGAACGTTCTTTCTTTGAAGAGTGGCTCGAGACCATTGTCGGTCAAGAGGAGCAACTGCGAAAGTTTCGTGGCAAACAACACAATGAATGCATAGTAGAATATGCAAAGCTGGACAGAGACGTGATGAGCAAAACAGCCAACTTGGTTCAAGCTCAGTTAGCGTCAAGATTGCCTGAAAACTCCAAGAATGCACCAGACAGTTCTGAGCTTGGAATCTTGCAGCGAGAGCTCAAGAAACAGAGAAGACATAAACCTGTCCGTTGGTTACTGCAAAAGATATCAAATCTACTTCCACGGCTCTGTCCTTGTTTGTTAATGAGCCCCTTGTCTGTGGCTCAATACCTACCTCCTGGATCTCCGCCTTTTGATTTAGTGGTTTTTGATGAAGCTTCACAAATACCTGTTTGGGACGCTATTGGAGCAATTGCGCGTGGAAAAAAGCTCGTTGTAGTTGGTGACTCACGGCAGTTGCCACCAACAATGTTTTTCCAAAAGGGAGAAAGTGAAGATATACCCTCGGAAGATGATCTGGAAGAGCTAGAGAGCATTCTTGACGAATGCTCGGCTGCTGGATTACCCAAACTACACCTCAAATGGCATTACCGAAGTAGGCATGAAAGCCTGATTACGTTCAGTAACCACCACTATTATGATGGCCGCCTCTTCACCTTCCCTTCGCCCTTCGACAAGGTAAGTGAACTTGGTGTTGAATGGAGGCACGTGCCAGAAGGTGTTTACGCCAGAGGTTCGAACCAAACCAATCTAGCTGAAGCAGAAGCTCTCGTCTCTGAAGTAGTAGACAGGTTGACCTCGAAGGAACACTCGAAACGTTCAATCGGCATTGTTACTTTCTCTATGGCACAGCAAAACCTCATAGAGGATTTACTCGATGAAGCTAGAAGAGAATATCCAGAGATAGATCCTTTCTTCTCTTCCGATTTAGAAGAACCTCTGTTCGTCAAAAACCTTGAAAACGTTCAGGGTGACGAGCGTTCGGTAATGCTCTTCTCTGTCTGTTATGGCCCTGATGAACGAGGCAAGGTAGCAATGAACTTCGGCCCCTTGAACAGACAAGGCGGAGAACGCCGTCTCAACGTGGCCGTAACACGAGCAAGAGAGAAACTAATCGTCTTCTCAACACTGACACCAGACCAAATTTGTCTGGAGAAGACTGCAGCTGTTGGCGTCCATCATCTGAAAACCTTTCTCGAATATGCCGCAAAAGGAGCAAGCGCTATCGGTGAGGTAACTGCAGTTGGAAAAGCCTATGAACCCGATGGTCTGAAAAACTCTGTAGCCAAAAACCTGAAAGAGGCTGGCTATGAATGCCAGCACAACGTTGGTTGCTCTGGATATCGTTTGGCAATGGGTGTTAAAAAACGCGACGAAGAAGGCAAATTCATATTGGGTATTGAGTGTGATGGTCCAATCTATGAAGCGGCACACACCGCTAGAGATAGAGACCGCCTCAGAAAGCAAGTTCTCGAAGGTTTGGGCTGGAGGCTACATCGACTTTGGTCTGCTGACTGGTGGGTAGACGAAAAGGGAGAAACAGAAAGACTTCTTAGTGCCATAACTGAGGCAGAGAAAAAGCGACTTTCCTGTCCAAAACCAGTAGAACACAAACCACGGAAGGTCAAAACTCCCAAAAAAGAAAAACCCAGGAAAAAGGAAGAAATAAAAGAAGAAAAAGAGGAGAAGCTGCCTACAGGAGCAATCATCTATGAGGCGTGGTCTGCAGAGAAACCACTAGGAAAGTCCGAAGACTTTTACAATCCTGAATCAGCCGTAACCTTGATTAAAACGCTTCGCGAGATAGTGGACAAAGAGGCTCCCATCTCGTTGGAACTTGCCACCAAAAGGCTAGCAACACCTTGGGGAGTAACCAGGATGACAAAAAAGGTCAAAAATTGGGTATCAGCCTTGATGGGTAAATTTGCTGATAAAAAACGCCCACAACTAGTTGAGGATTTCCTTTGGCGTGTCGATCAAAAGCCAGGCGAGTTCGAAGGTTATCGTGTTCCAGCACCAGGACAGGAGCCACCAAGAGATGCCGAAGACATCCCAACAATAGAATTAGCCAATGGTGCCGAGCAGGTATTGGTCACTTCAATCGCTCTACCCAGAAATGACTTGGTCAAAGAAACTGCCCGTTTGTTCGGCTTCTCTAGGGCTGGGGCAAAGCTGAAGAAGGTCATCAACGAAGCAATTGACCTATTGGTTGAGCAAAAACGCTGCAAACTCGATAAAGACAGAGTGACCTTGCCTTGACGTCTATGCTTTATGCAATAATACTTACTAAGCATGTGAGAAAATTCTGGCCGCTAAAATAAGAGAGAGAGGCGGCTATGTCGACGCGGAGACTCAAGAAATCGCTCGTTGTTCTCTGCCTTGTTGTTTTTGCCTTCTGCCTCAACGGCTGCCTTGCTGCCATCGCTCAAATATTAATGTTTCTTGCCAATGCTCTCGGTGGCGGAGGTTTCGGTGGCGGAGGTTTCGGCGGTGGTGGTTTCGG
>CAZXTJ010000022.1:0-21045 GCA_964643655.1 uncultured bacterium | reverse complement strand
CGGTGGTGGTTTCGGAGGCGGCGGCGGCTACGGCGGTGGAGGTCTCACCTCAAATCCCCCAACTCAAAATTCTCAACCGCCTGCCTCACCAAACGATTCCAAGTCCAACGGCTTTTCTGGTGGTTTCATTGGCAGTCTCATTGGTGGAGCGGCTGGTGCTGGCGCAGGGGCTATGACAATGAGCCCTACGAATATACTCACAATGGGCGCAGGTGGAGCTCTGTTGGGTTACAACTTAGGTAACAAGTTCTTTGGAAACAAGAACAGCTCGACGGGCAAACCAGACACTGGGGCCATTGACTCATCCATTGGCAGTGGCCATCAACAACTTGGTGAACAAGTCACTTCGCCTACTGCAGAGGAAAAACCCAGTTTCTTTTCAAACGTCAAAAACACTGTCACCGGTTTTTTTAGTTCACCAGAAACAGGGAAAGATAGCTCGGGTGCTCCTGCCAGCTCTGAGGACTCTTGATTAAGCCTCTGGAGCATACTCGTCTCGACGGTGTACTATAGCGTCGAAAAGGAGCATACCAATGCGTTTTTACGCCCTAGCATTTTTTGTCTTAGTCATAGTGCCTGTCATCATTCTCATTCGCCGCGCCCTGCGCAACGAAAGAAGGGAAAAACTCAAGGCGAAACCCTTCCCTGATGAGTGGAAAACCATCGTAGAGAAGAATATTCCTCTCTACAAATACCTTCCTGACAACCTCAAATCCGATCTCCATGGATTTGTCCAAGTCTTCTTGGATGAAAAAGGCTTCGAGGGCTGTGGTGGTTTGGAAATCACAGATGAGATTAGAGTCACGATTGCGGCACAAGCTTGCTTTATTCTCTTGAACAGAGGCGAACCATCCTATTACCCAGAACTCATATCCATCGTTGTTTATCCCTCGGCTTATATAGCCACTCAAAAAGCCTCTAGAGGTTCTGAAATAGTAGAGGAGAATTCCGTTCGCCTTGGCGAGTCATGGACACTAGGAACTGTCGTATTGGCCTGGGACAATGTGAAAAAAGGAACAAGAGAGTTCAAATCAGGACAAAATGTTGTTATTCACGAGTTTGCCCATCAGTTGGATCAGGAAGATGGTGTGGCTGATGGAGCTCCCATTCTCGAGCAATCGGAAAACTACGTCACTTGGGCTCGTGTTTTGAGCAAAGAATACGAAACCTTGCAAAAGAAAGCCAAACGCCACAAAAAGGCAGTCATGGACTATTATGGAGCTACAGATCCTGCTGAGTTTTTCGCCGTAGCAACAGAGACATTTTTTGAAAAAGGACGAAAGCTCAAAAAGATACACCCAGAGCTCTATGAAGAGCTAAAGACTTATTACAAAATGGATCCAGCTGAATGGTTCTGAGTCGTTAACGACGCAACCAGCGTTTGGCCTCTTCAGCAGCCAAACCCTCTCCTTCACCAGAGACATCTTCAAGGAAAGCGCGCGCTTTGTCACCACCAATTCGACCAACGGCACGAACTATTCGCATTTTCGTGTAGTTGTGTGGTTCGTTTCGATAGGCTTTGAACATCCGCTCGAGAAGCGGACAGTCAGGTTCTAGTCCGTCACGAATGATATAAAGAAGCTGCTCTTTGAAATCTGCACTATCAATATCAATTCCCTCTGGAGCGCTGTCAGCGTGCATCTCCAATAGACGTATCCACATTTCCTGCATGAATTCGTATTGTCCTTTAGCCCTTGCCTCACGCTGAATGTTCCAACAGGGATCGCCCTTCAGAATACGCTCGTAGAGGGTCTTGACCTGTTCGTCACTGCTAAGAGAGAAGAATCCAGTCTCTTCGACAGGTTCATCATCTTCCACAGCACTCTTTTCTGGTTTGTCGGGCCCCTTTAGGGCACACCAAAGAGCATAACCACCAGCAACAAGGAGACCACCAATGACTAGACGAGACCAATTAAATGCGCTCAACTTTTACCCTCCAGACAGCTTCATGTCTACTCAAGCACAAATCACCCCTCTGTCGCAATTCCCACTCTTGACCTTTTCCCCTTAAAGGCGCTTTGCTGCCTTTATGAAACTAGATCCAAATCGAGAACTCATATTTGAGCTGCGCTCTTATCAACAGCAGGTTCTTGCACTCTTTCGCCAGAAGCTGGAAAAGGGCGAAAAAAGGATCCATGTAGTCGCACCACCTGGTTCTGGCAAAACCGTTCTAGGTTTGGCCATGTTGCTGGAAACAAGGCAAAAAGGCGTTGTTTTTGCTCCTAATGCAGCCATTCAGATTCAATGGGCTCAGCGATTCGAGGATGCCACAGACGTGATGTACGAAAAGGCACTCGATAAACTCACCTTTGGCACGACAACTGATGCAAAAAATCCTTATCTATCCCTCACCTATCAATCAGCAACGACCAAACAGCGCGGTACTGACGAACTACATGAAAACTCTCGTGCCCTGCTGAATCGCCTTGTCGACGAGGACTACAAAGTGTTCATCTTCGACGAATGCCACCATTTAACAGGCTTCTGGGGTCGAACACTAGGTGACTTTCTCTCGAGCATAGAAGATGCCATCGTTATCGGATTGACGGCAACTCCCCCCATAGAAGCCACAGGAAGGCATATGGAGACCTATCTAGACCTCATAGGGGACATTGACGTGCAAATCCCACTACCGGCCATTGTCAAAGAAGGCAACCTCGCACCTTATCAGGATCTTGTCTATTTCACAGAGCCTGAAGAAGCAGAGGTAGACTTACTGCTGGAGGGACAAGAAGAATATCGAAAACTCATTGATGAGCTCGAGGAAATGGATTTACCGCGCATAGGTCTGTCAATGTGGGTACAGAAAGCACTAGAGGATTGCCGCTTGAGTGGTAAAATCCTGCCTTTCGATGAATGGCTTCGTAACCACCCAGATCAAGCCATCGCCTACGTCCGGTATTTAAGATATTGCCAGCGAACCATTCCGGACACAGTTCTATGGGTAGACGAGATGGATGGCGAGTTCGAGTTGGCTGACCTCGTGCAAATATTGCAGGACTACATTCAACACCACCTCAAAACTATCGAGGGTGGTAAAGAGTGGGTCAAACGAATTGAAGAGACCTTGGCCAAGCTGGGTTACAAACTCGCTGGACGCACTTTTCAGGCAGTCAATGTTGGCTCGGCAAGAAGTCTTACTCTCTCCAAAACTAAGCTTGCCGCCATGAGAACCATTTTGGCTACGGAGCTAGAGAGACATCTCGATGATTTGCGTGTGCTCGTACTCGTCGACTACGAGTTTGGCCGCAAAGATCAAGATGGTATTGACGCTGTGGAAGTAATGGCTTCGTTGACCTCTGATGAGCGCACAGACGAACTAGACCCCATAATGGTGACAGGAAAGTCCGTCCTCGTTGATGATGATCTACTGCCATCGTTTTTAGGTCGTGCAGAGAAGTTTAAAGAAAAGCACAGCTTAAAATTTGAACTCTCGCACGAACAAGAAGCTGGTTATATGCGGATATCTGGCACGGGAAAAGACTGGAACACGAGAGCATATGTTCGTTTAATTTCCGAAATGTTAGAGGATGGAGTAACACAAACACTCGTTGGAACTCGTGCATTGCTCGGCGAAGGGTGGGATTCAATAAAACTCAACACCCTCATTGATTTGACAGTCGTTGCTGGATACGTCTCAGTAAACCAAATTAGAGGACGCACAATTCGCAAAGACGAGGACGCTCCAGGAAAGTGTGCAAACAACTGGGATGTAGTCACCCTTTATCCAGGCATACAATATGGCCTTTACGACTTTCATAGGCTCGAACGAAAACATGGCCAATTCTATGGAATAAGCGATGATGGTGTCGTCGAAAAGGGTTTGGGCCACGTTCACGCCCTCTTGTCCAAAGGAAATGCTTCCGAACTTTCGTCACATATAGACCGCATAAATGAAAACATGCTCAACAGATCACGAGACCGGGATAGTGCCCGTGAACGCTGGAAAATTGGCGAAGCCTATCGTGCAACAGATATCACATGTCTGGAACTGAGGCGTCCACAAGGAATAGAACCTGTTCATCGACCAAGGCAAGCAATAGAGCGCGTCGACTATATGCGTGTTCAGCTGCAAGAACGAATTGAAAAAAGAGACGAGTGGCTGAGTTACTGGTTCCTTTTCTTGCCACTCTTTGCCGCTTTAGGAGAGCACCTTTACCGATTGTGGTTGTGCAATGACATGAAACAAGCACTTCTTCCTGATGAATCCTTTTCTTCGACCTTGCGCTCTTTTTCTGAGGCAGTATTGCTGGCCCTCACAAGAAAAAAACTACTGAAAGCGACTTATGAACCTGATGCTATCGAGATAAACAGCAGAGATGATGGTTGTTATCGCTTGGTTTTACATGGCGCTTCTGCTGAAGACTCACAGACATTTTCGGAAGCTGTCTGGGAATTGTTTGGCCCCGTTCAAAGTCACAAATACATTATCGAAAGACGAGAATACTCTTGCCCTCTCAATGACTTGACGGAAGAACAAATCCTTGGCGATGAAGAGATTCCAACACAGCTCGTTGCCTGCCATCCCGTGCCCTCAATATTAGGTCGTCGCCGAGAATTTGTTGACGCCTTCAAAAAGGCATGGAACGACAAAGTAGGACCCGGTGAAACTTTTTACACCCGTCGCGGTGACGGCAAGGAACTGGTCAAAACCTGGTTTCGTAAGCGTGCAATTGAAGTCAAACGCGAACGAAAAGAAGTGTGGGAATAAAAATCACTCTGCTGTTTTTTTGACATAAGTGGGAGTCAAAGTTGGATCGAAAGTAATTTCCGCCTCTTCTTCTTCGATAAGAATGGATGAACAGTCACTAGGGCCATTTGCAGGAAAATTATTGGGATCCATCACAAAACATTGGCCCTCTTGGTCTTTGTTCAACATCAGCAGAAAGTAGTACTTACGCTCACTTGGTGGAGCAGGGTAAAGGCCGCGGAACAGCCCATCATCGCCTTTTTCCATCTGGGCAAACTGCCACTTTTTATCGCCACCTATGTAGTGGCCAATATGTGCAGTCTTTATGGGAGCTGCAACAAGATTGATATTGTCTGCCGGATCTCCATTTTTCAAATCTATCCATTGTCTTTGGGCAGTCATCCCAAGGCCTACAGTGACGACAAAATACAGTCCGACTGGAAGCTCATCAAAACTATATTGGCTGTCACTTGAAATTGATTTTTCGGCTACGAATTTTGGCTTATGTTCTTCCAAAGAATACAAGCGGATTTTAATGGGATTATCGCCTATCAAAGTGACTTTCCCAGCGATGTGAGCCAAAGGAAAGAGCTTGTAGTTTTTCTTTTGTTGCGCAGGAATATGAGGATTATCAAAGATGAGCCAGTTACCTTCATTGTTGTAACCCTTACAAGTCACCTTCACGTAGAGCGCTTTACCAGGAAGCGCTTGAAAAGAGAAAGTGCCATCGGCCTTTGTCTTAAAAGATTTGAGTAGGACAAACTTGCCTTCTTTGTTGTAATAGAGAGCTACTTCAGCACCCTCATTGTTTTGTGCACCGTAGAGAGTAACTCGACCAGTAAAGGAACGTAGGCTTTCCAGCTCAAAGTGACAGTTGGCTGTTTCGCCAGGCATGACATCAACTGCTTGTGAGCCAATAGCCGCACCTGCCGCAAGAACTGAAACGATATGCTGCCCCTGTTTCGTTGACATAGTGCAGGGCGTCGTTCCTACAGGAATTGAATCAACAAGAACTTTGGCTCCTTCGGGATGAGAAGTTATGGTTATTCGTCCATGCTCATTGGAACTAGGATCAGCGTAAACCATGTGCCCGACTTGTTTTTTCAAACGTAACAATTTGCGAAACACTCTGCCTTGAGGAGAATTTTCAGAAGATAGAGCTGACCAATCAAAGGAGAGAACTTTGGAAAGACTATTGAGGACAAAAGCCAATGACTGAGTGTCTCCAGATGGACCATTGAGTTTTTTGAAGACCAAATCCAAGGCTTCTTCAGCAACATCCCACTCTTTTTTTCGAGCCTGTTCTTTGAAGAAAGCTAGGAGATTTTTGCGTTTTTCTTCAATACGAAACTCAGTATGCTCGTAATCTCTCATTAAACGCTCGAGGCGTTTACGGTCTTCTTTGCCCACTCCTTCGAGGTGTGTTTTGAGGGTGCTCAGACTTCGCGAAAGAACTAACAGGTCTTCTACTTGCATAGCAGCTGTTTCTGGACTCTTTGAAAGCTCGAGGCGAACTAGACCATTTGAACTCGTTCGCCCCGAAACGAACAACTCACCTTCTTCGTCAGAAAGGATTTCTGTTTTGACTACCTTGGGTTTGATGTTCAGTCCCCATACTGTTACAACGACAGGGCTGTCCGTACTGGCACGCCAAACTGTGACAAATGCATTTTCAACGGGACCAAGTTCGTTTCTGACATTAACGTCGATACCCTGTTCGGCAAACTCGCCATTTGCTTTTACGTCAACTTCAACTTCTTGCTGTTGACCTGTCCAGATTGGCATTTCAGGACAGCCCAAAAGGTTCATACCGTAAGTCAACCAACGATAAACTCCGTCGTCTTGAGACTCTGAGATGAATTTTCGTTTGGCACGATGTATCAATTCACCCAAAGCTGGTGGTTCCGTCAGGTACCTTCTATAGAGCAAATCAAACATGTCTTTTGTTACGAGATCTGAAGAGCCATATCCTGCCATCCCTGGGTTGTACCAACCATAACGACTGCAAGCCCAAGCTGCCACGGCGCCGCCAGAGGGGTTTCTCATCATGTGTTCAGTAATACAGTCTTCATCAAATTTGTTAGTCAGACAACAAGTTGCTACATAGATAAAAGGAAAGTTCGTCAACTCATCAGCGTGCTCACTTTTCATCGTGCCACTATCTATAGCTATCAATGAGTCGCCACCATGGGCTGCCACAAACATGAAGTTGGGTGAATAGTTCTCAATGGCAGAGGTCATCGTCTCGAGGGTAAGATTCTCATCTACCGTTGATAACAACTTGTTGGAAATCTGCTCTGGAACTTTTGTTTCTGTGATTATTTTCTGACAGACATCTTTACCAAAAGTATTGCTATCCAGGTTAGCGCCAATCCATAAATTGCGCCCACCCAAACCTTCAACAGGTTCTTTTTCGTAACGCAAAACCTTGTCGACAAATACTCCAGCTTCTTCAGGGCTGCGAACAGAAGCGCGACCAACATAAATCTCCGGTTCGAGATCTACTCCGTCAGTGACTTCACCATAGGTTCCATCACTGTCTCCATCCCAACCACCGTTGAGGCAGGCAAAGTATATATCTGCAGGCATCTCTTCATAGTCTTTGACTTTGGTTTTGACAATACGGCAAGCAAGATATTCCACGTCTCCACCAAGCAGGGCATACTTAATTCCCCAAGTTTTGTAGGCATCACGTAAGAAGAGACGAATTGAGGCAGCTTGGTCGCCACCTGCATAACACTCCTCGATGAATTCTGTGGTTACGACACGAGCCCTTATTCCTTTGCTCGTTTTCCAGTCAACGAGTCTTTGAAAACTCGCAGCAAAAGCAGAAGGTGTCACGACCACATAGGCGCATGCACCCGATGGTTCGAGTTTTGTGGGCTCTTTGGCCAAGGAGCAGGAGACGACACAAAAGACTAGGAGCAAACTGAACAAACGATATAAAGACATGAAAACTCCTCAAATTGAAGTTGATATACTTTTGGCTAGTTTAAACAACTTCTGTGCCAGCTCGCTTGGAGGCTTTCAAAATAGCCGTGTCACCACTTCGAGGCAAACTTATCTCAACTGCATGTGGTTCAAATTTGAGACACTTTCACCAAAACGATACAATGTCTCATTTTAAACAGCTTGTTCAATTGGCAACACATTTTGGAAACCAAGCCTTTGAATATCCAGACTGCCCTCTTGTCCTCAAACCCTTATCTACTGCGACTTTAATAACAGACACGACCATCCAACCTCTCTCTGGCCCAACCTTTGCATAGTTGAGTATTGTGAAATGAGGTCAAAATGAGAATTGCATTTATAGGATTGATGTTGATGGTCCTGTTGACCACACAGGTGCAAGCAGGTAACTACGTTTATCGAACTTTCGATAATCCCCAAAACATCATTTCAGGCAAAATTAAAGTACGCCTTTCCGTCGATTATTCTGGTTCTGCTGGTGACGAGAGCTATTCTGGTTCAGAAACTGTTTACATTCCTGTGAACCTAATGCTCAAGATTGCTGGCGACGCCACCTTACGCCCAGGAGAGCGAGAGAGTTTTACTATCAAAGGACGCGAAGGAAGCGGCTCCAAGGTAAACTTCAAACTCATCTCAGATACAGTGTATGAGTATGACATCAGACAAGTTTCTGATCTCGAACCATTGAGTGGGATGAAGAAACATGGCATCAGTTTCATTCCTACTGTAACTTTCATCCTCACTCCAACTAGCCGTAAAAAGATCACTCCTCCAATGACCGTCAGTGAAGTCAACCCCACATTCGGTGGAGCAAACGACCCTGTAGCCATTGAATTTCTCGATGTTGGAGAAGAGTTGGATGGCAATGCAACAACTAACTATCGCTTTTCCATCCATCGAATTCGCTCAATGTGGTTTGACGTAGAGGTGGCCAAGGGAGAGCTTGCTGGTTCGACTGAAGCCATACAGCGTCTAATCATCACCCCCGACTGCAACTATTTGACGGGAAAAGAATATTTCATTCCTGGCAAACGTTATCGAATAACAATCGCATTGAAGAAGAACGGTCCTGACTACGTAGAAGATTGGACGAGTAGCAGAGAGTTCGAGTTCACCTGTGAACCAGGCGGTCCTGCTTATAGTCGCGATACTATGCGGACCTTGTTGTTCAACAAACTTCGCACAGAATAGATATGCAATTCAGGTAAGGAAGGTCTTATATGAAAACTCGATTACTTTTTTGCTCATTGATAATGTTACTGGCCATAAGTCAGGCCCACGCTGGACTTTTTAGTAATAAAGGCATTCTCACAAATACAATCGATTGCAGCATCACTGGCAACACAGAGTATGAACTGCTTTTAGCCAAACTGCACGTGGACATCTGGTATGGTCACAATGACGTAGACCTCTTTCATCCAACTGTAGCTCTCAGTTATGACGCGAGCAGAAAAATCCAGCTGGACGTCACGACTAATGGCTCCACACATAGAGTAAAAATTCCTGCACTGAACATTGCCATTCCTAAAAATTGCCCTGATGCTGAATATGCCGAAGAGACTCTTCGCAAGGTCACCTTTGAATTGAAACTCTATTTTCAAGACAAGGCTGGCAACTTCGAACAAGTACGCATAATGCCCAAAACGATGAGCACAAAAGATCAAATCAAATTTGCCCGTTCGAAAAAGCTCACGAAAAAACTGAGCGCTCTTTTCAGTGCCGTAACGGCAGATTTGGTGAACAACGAGTTTACGATTGCCTCTCCCAAAGATGGCGCAATCTTTCCAGAGCTCATTAAAGATAGTGAAGTCCTAGCTGAGCTAGAACAAATTGCCAAAGCCAAAAAATTGCACAAATGAGCACAAGTTAATAGAGTGTTTTGCCTCAACTTCTACGCTTGCTAGGAGCGCTTCAGCACAAAACAGACTGTTGGAGCGACCTCCAAAGGGATAAATCTTTGGCTAGTGATTTGCTTCATGTAAAAAAGCAGTTTTTGCATGGAGGAAAAAATGATGGAGCCACAAATCACTGACTTGAGCCAATTGATGGATGAACGTACTCGTCGTTTACTCAACTCTGTTTACGATGGAATATATGTAGTCAACTTGGATGGTCAGATCATCTTCTGGAATGAAGCTGCTGCCAAGATAACTGGTTACAGTAGCTCAGAAGTAGTTGGTAAAAATTGTGGATGTGGCCTATTGGACCACATCAATGAATTTGGTGAGCTCGTTTGTGCTCTGGGTTGTCCATTAAAAAAAGCCATTGTTGACGGCATTGGCACAGAGGCAAAGCTTTATCCACGGCACAAAGATGGCAATCGTTTTCCCATCGTTACCCATATTGGTCCACTGCGACAGTCAGAAGGGAAAATAGTTGGTGCCATTGAGGTTTTCCGCGATGTCTCAATCGAAGAGCAATACCGAACTCTACAAGAAGACTTCGAGAGAATAATCAAGAAGTACGTTTCAAAGGACACTTATCTTGCAGCAAAAGTTGCTGCAAAAGAACAAGAGACTCTTCCTTTTGGCAGAAAAACAATGACCGTTATGTTCATGGACGTCGTGGGTTTTACTCCGTTATCTGAAAATCACGAACCTGAAGTGGTTTTAAAGACTTTGAACACACTGTTTGAGGCGGCTACGAGGATAGTTGGTTCATTCGGCGGTGACATAGACAAATTCATTGGTGATTGCATTATGGCAGTCTTTGATAACGCTGAAGACGCTGTGTCAGCGGCGAGAGAGTTTTTCTTCACTCAATTACCAATTCTCAACAAAGGACTTCTGGAAATGGGGCTGCCCACCCTACAACTAAGGATGGGAATAGACACAGGCGAAGTCGTTTATGGAGACCTTGGTGGTACTGAGAGAAAAGATAGGACTGTCATTGGAGATACAGTGAATACAGCTTCGAGAGTAGAGAGTGCTGCACCTCCAGGTGGATTTCTCATTTCAGAAAGAACCTTCAACAGCCTCACTAATCAAGAAGGTTTTTCTGTTCACGGCCACGTGAAACTCAAAGGCAAAGTGCTACCAATCAAGTTGTTTGAAGGTCACCCCCTTCGCAAGTTATGTCTTGCTATTGCAGCGGCATGAAAAAACCCGGTCCAGATAGGACCGGGTTTTGTATTGCTAAGTTCAGTTCAATTAGGGAGTAACCTCTTTGAACTGTTTACCAATTCTGTAAAGGGCGTCAGCAACAGCCTCTGCCTGCAATACGGAAGTGGCTTCAGAACGGATCTGCATAAACATTGCGTTGTACTCTGTGACAGCTTTTTTATAAGCTGCTTGCTTCAGAGGACGTGTTTTTTCCCACAGCTCATCATGAATCTCTTTTGTATAAAGAGTGTTGAAGAAACGCTCTACGTCTGGCTGTTTGGCTTCATACTGAATGACTAACTCGTCAAGGGCTACACGTTTGGGTTCTACCATTTTCTTGAGCTGACGATACAACATTTTTGCTTCATCACGATGTTCGATGATTGATAGGTCCAGTGTGAGGAAGTCAGCAAACTCAGCTTCGGGCTTGGCAAAATACTTCTGGTTACATGCTGCGTATTGTTCTTCATCAAAGTCGAACCAACCGGCTGCTGCTGGAGAAACGAGAGCAAACACCATGAACACTACCAGCAAGTCTCTGATTTTTCTCATACCCTAAATCCTCCTTGCGCGTCTGGCGACGCAATCCCTTAAAAAGTTGAAACTATAAAAACGAAAATAAAGTACTTGTTGTCTTCTTTTGGTGAACTTTAAGGATTTAAAGAGAGGCGTCAACCCCTCGTCGTTATTTTTTTCACGGAGCCTTTGGATAGCGGAAATGGCCCGTAATTTTCCATGCATTGAAGCAGTCTTCTTCTCGGCATATGTCAATATTGTGGATAATCAAAGGTCGTCCCGAAGCTGTAAATCCATCTGATACCACTCCGCAGTGCTCGAGACCTCCACCAAGGGCCCAATAGATCAAATCTCCTGGCTGCCAATCCTTGTCTAGTGGCAACTTTTGTCCGAAGCGCTCTAAAAAACACATGTGATTTGGTACTCGCCTGTGATCAATGTTTTTATCGGGTCTTTTGAGTCCCCACTTTGTGGGGTACTTGGAGAAGTTAGCCTTCATATCTTCATGCATTAGTTTCTGCAAATCGTATCCAGCGTGACGTAGTGCTCTTACGACCACATCAGTACATACGCCCTGATTTCTTGGCAGATCACCATTAGGATATGTCAAAGAAAAATAGCCAGGCGTATAAATGGCGGCCTCGTTCTCCTGGATTTTGGCACCTGCGACGATTTGGGCAGCGATCCCTGCTACTTTCACACGTTTGATGGGTGATATCTTGGGCACCTGAGCCTTTTCTGTGGGCTGAGGAGCAGGAGCTGAAACCGTATTGTCCACGGTTTTTTCCGTTGCGGTCCCCCCTTTGCGGCAACCAAGAATCAGAAAAAACAAAACGAGATAAGATATGATTATCTGATGTCGACGTGACTTCATTTTCAACCTCCATCACATTGCAGTATAACCTGTCGATATTCCTTGCTGCTCATAGTCAGCGCTTTGTAGGCTGTCTTTATCCAAGTATTTGTTGACGGAGGTACCCAATGACTCTGCCCCTTGATGGAATTATCGTCCTCGATATGAGCCGCGCTCTTGCTGGCCCCTATTGCTCTGAAATGCTCGCTGATATGGGAGCAGACGTGATCAAAATTGAACGACCTGGCAAAGGTGATGACTCACGCCATTGGGGTCCTCCTTTTCAAGAGGGCGAGTCCGCCTATTTCATGAGTATCAACCGCAACAAACGTTCCATCACACTCAATATTCAAAAAGAAGAGGGTCAAGAGCTCTTCAAGCGCCTCGTTGCCAAGGCTGATGTTGTCATAGAAAACATGCGCCCAGGCAAACTAGAGAAAAAAGGTATTTCTTATAAGGACCTGAGCAAAAACAATGAAAGACTCATTTGGTGCTCTGTTACAGGCTTTGGTCTAACAGGCCCAGATGCCATGAGGCCAGGATATGACATCATCGCACAAGGAATGGGTGGAATGATGTCAATCACTGGAGAACCAAATATGCCCATCCGACCTGGTGTTGCCACTGCTGACATTACAACAGGTATGTTTGCCGCTTACGGCATTATGACTGCCCTTTTCGAACGAGAGAGAAGCGGCAAAGGTCAACACGTTGACACATCCCTCTTTGAAGGACAAATTGCCCAAATGACTTATCAAGCAGGTCGTTATTTTGCTACAGGAGAAGCTCCAGGTCGATTTGGCAATCGTCACCCCTTGATTGCTCCCTACGAGACTATCGAAGCCGAAGATGGAGTGGTCAACGTTGCCGTCGGCAACGACGCCCTCTGGGTCAAATTCTGCGATGCCCTCGAACTCAAAGACCTAAAAGAACATCCTAGCTTTGCCACTAATCCTGACCGAGTCAACCACCGTAAAGAGCTCATTGAGGGAATAGAAGAGACTACAGCCTCAATGACTGTCGACGAAATCAGAGAAGCTCTCGATGAAGTAGGTGTTCCCAACGGTCCAGTTTGGGATCTCGATGACGTCTTCTCTTCTGAGCAAGCCAAAGCAAGAGACATGGTCGTTGAGGTGGAACACCCAAAAGCTGGAACACTAAAGATGACAGGTATCCCTGTCAAGTTCTCGCGCACACCAGGTTCTATCCGCAAAGCACCTCCCCTTCTTGGAGAACAAACAGATGAGGTACTAAAAGAGTTGCTCGAGATGAAAGATGATGAAATCAAATCACTCCATGAAAAGGAAGTGCTTTGAGATCTTTGGGAGTTCGGCATGTCTTGACGTGCCTTCTCTTTTGCTGGGTTTTTGCTTTTCTTTGGCTTCTCCAGAAGGAAAGGTACACCCTCTATTTACGACCAGATTTTCGTTGGCTCATCATTGCCGGTTGCATCTTTTTATCATTCTTTGTCTTAGCCCTGCTCTTTCCAGGAGGAAGGCTGAGAAAAACAAGCACTTTGGAGATCATTGTCCGATCAACGATCCTCATTCTTCCTCTTGTTTATATGAGAGCCATGGATGGTCAAACACTAGGACTGCACGCACTAGCGCTACGCTCAGTCGATGGCCAGAAAGTCAGCTCCAAAGGTGGTTTTGTACCTGGGAAAAAAGCAGCTGGTCCCATTGGAGCACGAACAGGAGTGCCCCTAGGCAGTCTCGTTGGTGTCATTAGACCTGACTGGGTCAAAGCCATCAAAGAGCTAAAACCGAAGGCTCGGGGAAAATACCAAAAGGCCTCTATCGTAAAAATCAAAAGCGACTACCTGAAAAACTATGGAAAACGTGTTGAGACCATTGGAATGGTTTTTAAAGACGAGCGTTTACCTCCTGGCACATTTCTCGTCTTCCAATTTCATATTGTTTGCTGCGCCGCTGACGCCATGCCTCAGGCTTGCCTCGTTCAATACGGCTCTGTGAACACCCTCACAAACGACAAATGGGTGAGAGTACGTGGTGTAACAAGAACAGGCACATTCAGAGGACAAACAGTGGCCTTGCTACAAGCAGACAAGATCTCATCAATTGCTACACCGGCCAATCCCTACACATATTGAGCAAGAAGGCCCAACTTGCGTAAACTATAGTTATGTACCATCGTTCGAATAGACCGAGTAGAGGGCCTTGTGTTGTAAGCGACCGCGTCGTTTACCGCACTCTGCTTCATGGTGGTATGGATAGATACCAAGAGGTGGAAAAGGCTCTCAAAGCCGGTTCCACTCGCGGACGAGCCTTCCAAGAACGAGTTTGGAAGTTAATAGTCCGCTTCCAACACATGCAAGTGGACAAAAAGACTTCTTGTGCCCTCATTGGTAACGATGCCTCCGATTATCGAGCTTTTCGACGAAATGTACGAGAAAAACTGCGAGAAGTAGCCGTGCAAAAGGCACTTTTTGTCATATTTCCACGAAAAGTTCGCCAAATCGGCAAAGATCTGCGCCTTGCCAACGATTTTGACTTCTTTTGTGCCGGCGGACTCGACTTACGTGACGAAATCGAACTCGTTCGTATGTATATGGAAAAAAGCTTCCGTGATCTCTTTGAAATTGCCACAGCCCTGCGCGAACTCGAGTTCGTAGACGACAGGCTGCGCAATCGCCTCGAAAGTTTCATGAACAGAAACGACGAGATGGCTGACGTTGGTCCCTATGAGGGATTTGACGTCACCCCAGGAACGGTTCCACGCCGGTTCTGGTGGCGCTATCACACACCTGACTGAGGACTAAGGTCTTTCATCCAAAGAGCCAAGCTGTTTCTGTTTGCCGCTATAGTGAAAACCATTTTCGCGACGTTCAGAGCGACCGCCTCTGCGTTCTTTGTCTTTGGGCCTCTTCGAGGGGCGTTTGCGCCTGTCAGAGGGGCCGTGGCGACGGTTGTAGCGACCGAAGTTGCAGGCTCGGTGCAGGTCAGGAATGCGCTCTGATGGTTCGAAGGCGCTGACTGCAGGTTGAAGGATGTGTTTTTCATAAATGGCGATGTTTCGGTCTTCGAGGTGATCGAAACGTTGAGGAGTTTTCGTGCCATGGCTCACCCAGAGAAGTGGATGGGGATCGAGCTCGTGAGAGACTATCTCTTCTGTTCCAGAAGCTAGGGCCAATACGTGAGCGATGGGTGAAACTATCTGGCTGTGGCCAAAGTAATAGTTGCCTTTGGCGTCGGGGCCAATGGCGTTTACGCCAACGACATAACAGTGGTTGTCATAAGCGCGCGCGCGATTGGTGAGATTCCAGATTTCGTAAGAGCGCAGGAGAGCAGCTGGTCTGACGATTACTTCAGCACCTTGAACGGCTAGGCAGCGCGACAATTCGGGGAAATCGCCGTCGTAACAGATGATCATACCGATGACGCCTAGCTCGGTTTTGAAGACTGGTGCTTCACGCCCGGGAGTGGACCAACCACCGGCTGATTGCCGTTCAGTAGGGAAGAGATGTGTCTTGCGATAGACGCCAGCCACGTGGCCTTTGTTGTCGATGAGGACGGAGGAGTTGTAGACGACACCTTTGTCCAAGCCCTTTTCATAAACGGGCAGCACAATGTGCATATTGAGTGCTTTGGCTCTGGCACCCAACTCTTCCGTAAAAGGACCAGGTATCTCCTCGGCTATATCATAAAGACCGCTAGGAGACGTATTGGGTCCAAAACCCGTTGTCACAGTCTCGGGGAAAACAACGAGATCGGCATTGTTCTCCGTTTTGGCCTTTTCCAACCACATCAAAATTTTTGCTCGGTTTGCCACAGGATCATTTGGACAAACGGCAATCTGGACGCCAGCTGCTACGAACCGTTCCATCGTGCCCCTTTCGTCACACTAATAGCTATGGCAGTATGGTACCACAGGGAGGTTCAAGTGATAGATTTAACACCCAAAGTGTTCTTCTATATTCTCATTGTTCTCGTTCTTGTCTCGACTTCCTTCGCTGGGGAGAAAAAGGCTTTGCGGGAGCTGAGTTCCGAGCTTGCTGCAACAAGTTCCTTCTTGGAGAAAAAGCCTGTGGGAAGTGCCTTTGTGAGGGCTCATTTGGCCAATCTCTATCACAAAGGTGGCAAGAAAAAAGGAGCACTTTGCCTGCTGAAAGCAGCTGGTGATGGCTTGAGCGAAGAGAAGGAGCTCTTTGAAACTGCGCGCCTAAAGACTGCCTTGGCAGCGAGTTTGTACGAATGTGGGTTGCCAAAAAATGGGAAGCGAGCTTTAACCAGTGGACTAAGGACAATGAATGAACTGACTGTTCTCGATATGCAGACGCTTTATCCTGAAATACCTGTGGAGAGAGCTGAGACTGGTCGACTCGTACTGCTGGCCAAGATGACGAAAGCCTCTTTTGATGCGGCTCAGCCATATGGCGAATATTTAGGTTGTGACATTGTTGCTTCTTTGGTGAGGGCAAATCGTGGTGAAGATGGTGGGCGTTTTCTCGTGCTTTTACGGGGAATAATCAAACCAGCTTTTGGTGAACTCTCACCCCATTTGATAAAAACGAAAAAAGTAACCAAACTGCTTACTTTGATGAAATCAATGGATGAGAAGAGTCGTGCTCTCAGCCAAGCTGCGTTGGTAGCAGCCTATGTGAAGGCTGGCAAAATCAAAGAAGCGAAAAAGATGGCGGCTGCCGTGGAAAGGACAAAGGTCTTTGCTCATTTGCGAGCAGAGATATGGTTGGCTTCAGTAGATGAGAGTCGTGAAGGACTGCAACGAGTAACGGACGCAGTGAACAAGATACGATCTCTTCCGAAATCTACAGAAAAAGAAGCTCTATTGGCTGAAGGTGGACGGGCCGCTGGAACCACTTTGCACGCCTCGGCTTATGAAAAACTGGATGGCATGCAATCCTTTGCTCTTGGCGCTGCCCAGAGACACTTGGCAGCAAAGACATGGTCCGGTGTGTTTGATTGGGCAAAACTCATCAAGTCACCTTACCTACGTTTCATCTATCTTGTGAAAGCAGCCACAGCTACCACTAAAGAATCTGTAATCATCAGATTGTTTGAGAGAGAAAAGTCAGTAGCCCAATTGGTGAAAATCACAAAAGGTGCTGTGCCTAAGACGCTTCCCTTCAACAAAGACGAAGTGCAAATCGTGGAGGGGGCTTCGCCCCTTTTGACCTTCTTTAGGGCTGCTGCCAAAGGGGATGGTCCCAAAGTTCAGAAGTTATTAGATGAAGGAGCTCCGCCTCGTGCAGTTGACACCAAAGGCGCCACAGCACTTCATCATTCAGCCAAGCGTGGCCACGTGCACGTTACGACAGTACTCGTAAATAATGGAGCAGACATCAATGCTCGCACTCCTAAGGGCAAGACTCCTCTTCATGTGGCAGCACAAGCTGGCCGAGGAGGAGCCTTGAAGATACTCATTCGAAGTGGAGCCAAACTCGATTTACTCGATAAAAAAGGCTTCACAGCCCTTCACTATGCCATTGGCGGGAAATACGAGAAGATGGTCCTTTATCTTCTGAAAAAGGGAGCTTCAGCTAAAAAACGGGGCAAAGGAGCACCAACAGCACTGGCTTATGCTAGGACGAAAGGATGTTCCAAGAGGATTATCAATACTCTTCGTAACCGCGTCGGGGGTAAATGAGAATTTCGGGTGTTTGGCTATTAAATCCAGAGCCAATGCCACGAATATAACCTGAACCAGTAATCTTGTTTTTCATTCCTTCGTTACGAGCTTCAGTGACCAATTCCTCTGTGAACAAGTTGTCCACTTCATCTTCAGTGGTAGCAGGATTTTCCTGGATATGGGCCTCTATCTTGTCAGCAATATGGTTCATTGCATTTTTGCCAAAAGCTACCATTGAAGCTATATTCACAGCTCTGGGGAAACCAATGTAATAACCACCAATGGCCTCAGCCATGCCGTCAACTTGAGTAGAGCTACAAGCTGTGGCGATAGTAAGAGCTGGACCAAAATAAGGTGCGTTCTCTTTTACGTAATTCTGGTGAATCTCATTTTTGGCTTTGCCAAACAAAGTAGTCTGGGCGAAGATGAAACCATCTGGACGAACACCGCCGTGAGCGATGACCCAAACAATATCTTTCATGGAAAGCCCGTAAACAAAATCCTCATCATCAGGATTTTTAAGATAGGTGAAATCGAACTTTAGAGGTTCATAGCGCTCTTCCACCTCATCGGGAATGTGCCCATAACCACCAAGTTTGGTTACGACGAGAACAGATCCCAACTTCTCCTCTTTTTCGCTAGAGAAAAAGCCCGAGAAAAAGTCACCAGCAGCGGCCATCCAGCCTTTGTCTTCTTTGGTGTTGCCACCTTGACCGTCACCATCGACGGTTTCTGTGTTTTCTACACCAACGAGGTCCATATTGTCATTGGCCATAACAAAGGGAACATTGAGGATGAAAGCAAGCAAAAGAAGCAAACTTAGACGTTTCATCAATATCTCCGATTCAGGGTGTACCCAAATATATAATCTCTATCTATTAACTACGCAATTACAAACAAGATTGTTTCACTGACATGACCAAACTGTGGTAGAAAAGTTAGCGTAGAAATAAATCAACCTGATCGGATGAGGTAGACCAATGGCCAGACTACTCTTAATTGCACTGCTTCTGCTTTCACTCGCTGCACCAGGTAAGGCTGTTATGTTTGCTCATGACACCATCTACTTCCTTGAAGGTGGCAAGTCTCTCAAAGGTGTTGAAATCAAGGTTGAACACAAAGGCAGAGCTGGCCATACAACCAAAGAAGGTTATTACTCTTATCAGCAACGACCAAATGTTGTAGTAGAACTCACTTTGACCAAGGGCAATGATAGCTTCACCATCACAGTCCCTGCTCCAACAGATAGTAAGACTAGGCACAGTCCTCCACCAGGGGTGACAGGTGGTCAGATTGGAAAAGGTCGTACTTTCAATGTTGATTTCAAGACAAAAACTATCACCCAACAATTGGAAGTGAGATACGACTCATCAGCTGATCTTCCGGGCAGAAAACCAGGAGAGGAAAGATTGCCATACCTCGTACATCTTCTTGGTGGCATCATGGTCCTGACCCTGCTCGTTGTCATATTTGGATTTGGTGATTCGGCTGCGCCTGCTCCGAAGCCCGATGACGAGGAAGCTCCTGCTGAGACTGCGGCTGAAACTGATTCTGATGATACGGACGAAAAGAACGAGTAGTCTTTACCGCTTTATTTTGGCCAACTCAGCACTCACTAAGTCGACAACTTTTACCTCAAAAGTGGCCAATCGATTCAATGTTGATTGATGTCTGTCTTGTGTCAAAATCTGTGAATAGTAGTTTTCAGGCGTCTTCTCAGCACAGATCTCAGTCAAAAAGTTATATAGTTTTTCACAGAACAATGTGTCGAACTCATCAAGTTTCTTGCGTCTCGTCCAATGGAGCCTGCTACTGATCTTTGCCAGTTGTTGATGCAAAGTAAGCACCTTCTTTTTCGTACTGTTTTCATCAGCTAATATTTGATTGTTGAGATAAATCATTGTGGTCCGCAGCATATTGTGGTTTTGCTGCCAATCAATTGTCCTTGGCTGCTCTGTCATCTCATCATTTGTTCTGACAATGTCATCGAAGGCTAGTGGATCTGCCATTGCTTGAGGAGTCATCAATGAAGTCACGAGGAGCAAAGAAAGAGTGAGAACGCTAACCATGTTTTTCATTTTTATAGTCCCTTCCCAATTCATCTGTGTTGGTAGAGACCAGAGCCAACATCGTGCCAATACGCTTGTTTGGCTTCAAATCAGGATTTGGATAGTCAACGCCCCGAAATGATGTTACCTGAAGTAAACACATGTCCTGTTTTTGCGATGAAAACTATTTAGTCTTGCTCTTAGGTCTGCGCAAGAGACCAACTTCGCGTTCAACTTTGATAAAACCTAGAGCTTCATAGATTTTGCTCGCGGCTGAATCGATGTCAGCCGTAATGACCAAGCGTTTAATCTTCGGTCTCGATAGAGCATCGTGGGCTGATCTGGCCATAAGAGTCGTGCATACACCTCGACGACGCCATTTTTCTGCCGTCAACACTTCGTTGTAGCGAGCCAAGTCAGTATCTCCCCAGAAAACACCCAAATTGCCGACTAGCTCTTTTGTTTTGGGGCACCAGGCCCCCCACCATAAACCACGACCTGCTCGAACCAAAGCTTGGCGGAGACTCATCATCTTTTCGCAGTATGTACTAAAAGCAGCGAGACCACTTGGGTCATTTGGACCATGTGAGCTTATCTGCAGCTCCATGGAAGAGCGCCACTCCTCATCCTTGTTGATTGGGCGCACTTCCAGTTCTTTGTTGTAACCCTTTGGCTTATTGTGGAGGCTCTCTTCTGTGGCAACTTGGACATCAACTTTTTCAAAGCCAAAACCTGCATCCACAAAAGATTTGATCTCGCCTTTATCACCTACACTATCATCCCATCCCAAGGTGACATGTCTCACTGCAGGCATACCTGCAAACTCTTGCTGAAAGATGGAAATCCATCGTTCCAAATCACCCTGCTTTGGCGGCTGGCGAAAGACGAGAAAGTTACCCCAGTAGAATTCTGGAACCTCAGGACAACGTCCAACGACGTAGTCTGACTTTTCCTCTATCTCAGCTTCAGTACCGAGTAACAAAAGGTCCGTACGCCAGCCAAGTGCTTTAATGGTGTTTTTCACCTGCCTACAGAGAGCTACTTCGCTCTCAATCTTGCTTTCGTGTGTTGCATCAACAGCTCAATCAACTTGGGTTCGTGGCCTTTTAGTTCGCTAGCTTCCCTGAGCGCGATTTGTATGTCTGCGATCATGACAGGCAGTCTTCCTTCGCTATCTTTAATCGACGCATCTGCACCGCCCTGTATCAATGCGCGAACCAAATCAAACTTGAGCGTTTCCACAGCATGGTGTAGAGC
>CAZXTJ010000021.1:8611-27478 GCA_964643655.1 uncultured bacterium | reverse complement strand
ACTCAAGGTGTCTTTACGGGCACTCATCTTCGTTTGCTCAGTGTTCTTTCTCCTGGATTATCAACAGCCATTCAGAACAGTGAGTTTCTCACAGATTTGGAACAATCACATTCTCATTTGGTAGAGCAAATTGATATGGCAAGTCAAATCCAACAAGGATTGCTTCCTGCTGCACCACCTGTGAGTCCACACTATGTCATTTTTCAGCGTCATAGACAGGCCAAGCGAGTTGGCGGTGACTTCTTCTCTTATCGTATGTCACAAGAGGGGAGTTTGAGCGTAGCCTTGGCTGATGTTGCTGGTAAAGGTATACCAGCTGCAATGTTGGCTTCTTTTGTCTTGGGTGCTCTACAAGAAGTTTGGGCTGAAGAAGAGGAACCGCCAACAATACTGGATAAACTGGATTCACTGCTTGGTGGGTCTTTGGATCCTTTCAGGTTTGTCACTATGGCAAGTTTGCGTTTCTCAGGCCGCAAGCTAATTTATTCCACAGCGGGCCATGAACCAATATTGGTCTTTCACACAAATGGAGAATTCGAAGAGCTCAAAACGCCAGGCCTTCCCTTGGGTGTTCGAGCAGGCGGAGGTTACGGAGTAGGCGTCCACGACTGTCAACCTGGTGACATTGTCGTGGTGTATACTGACGGTCTGTCCGAGGCTCGAAGGAGCGATGGGAAGATGTTCGGAAGAGCAAATTTTGCTAAGGTCTTGGCCGAGAGAAAAGGCAAAGACACAGCAACCTTGGTCAATGAGCTCTTTTCAGCTGTTGAGGACTTTCTGGGGGGAGAAGATCCTCCTGATGATCAGACGGCAGTTGCAGTAAAGGTGCTTTAGTGAAAGAACTACCAACAACATATTTTGATAGTGAGTCACCTTGGCAGAGCCTCATCAAATGGCTCCCCGACGTTCTCATGCCTGCCATTCGTCATGTCATGCTCGAGTGCACAAAAGCGGCAGATACAGCTGCAGTCATCTGTTCTAGCGGCAGATGGACAAGCGATGATTTGGCTTCTCTCAGTTCGGCAAAACTCAACTTTGGAGTACCTTCAGAAATAGGTCCTTATGTTTGCCTCAAATGCAAAGGACCAGAGTGTAGCCTGATTGTTGCTGTCGAACCCAAAGGGCAGAAGGAGAAACTACTCCATCAGCTGACAGAGATAGCACCAATCGTGGCTGGAACTTTTGGTGAGTTCTGTTGGCGCCGTCGTTGCCTGGCAGCTTCGCAGCAACAAGCCTCGAGGTACAGAACTATCTCTATGCTATATGAGCTGTCCCGACAACTAGATCCACAGCAGCCTGTTTCCGTACTTGCCCAAACCATTTTGGCCAATCTCTTTCCCTTGGTTCCTTATGACATTGCAGGCATTCTCATAACTGTCGACCCTAGAGGTTCTCTCTCCATTCAGCCGAGAGCAACAATGCCCTCTGGCGTCATCTCTCGTTTTAGAGACATCTTGCTCAGTGAATTCAAAGCTTATTCCATGGGACCTGCCCTCGAAGACGTTGAGGAACATGTGTTGCCAGGTGTTGAGGCAGATTTGGTTCACATCGATGATGTGAGTCCAATGTTGTCTCAGCTTTCAGTTCCTCTCATCTTGCGAGGAGGTGTTTTTGCAGGTCACATTCTGCTCGGTAGTTTCAGCAGTGACATTTCGGCCTCTAGTCATTTTCAAATGCTATCCACCATCGTTAATCACTTCAATAGCGTTTTGACCAATCGCAAATTGCTCAGTGAGTTGGAAAAGCAAGCAAAGATGGACGAGATGACTGGAGTTTTCAACTATCGCACATTCCGTAATGTGCTCAATCGTGAAGTGGGACGGGCCAAAAGGTATAAAAAACCGCTTTCACTTCTTATGGTTGATGTCGATCATTTCAAATCTGTGAACGACACATATGGCCACCAGACGGGTGACAGGGTTCTTCAAGGTGTTGCCAAGTTGCTGAGAGAAAGTCGGCGGGAAGTCGACACAGTTGCTCGTTATGGTGGCGAAGAGTTTGCCATGATTTTGCCCGAGACTGACGAAGCTGGTGCAGTGCGTATGGGAGAACGATTGCGTGGTCTCATTGGTGAAACGAACTTCATTACTGATAGAGTAATAACAATGAGTGTTGGTGTTGCCTCGCTCGATTTTGATGGTATTGAGGCAGATAGGCTCATCGGTGCAGCAGACAAAGCTCTCTACCGAGCCAAAAACAGTGGTAGGAATAGAGTCGTTGCCTACAGTGAGGAGGAAGAATGATATCCCTAGTGGGGATCCTTTTTGTGGTCGTAGGCTCTCTATTTGCCTGGGGTGCCATTAGGCAAAACTCCTTTTGTGGTGTTCGCCTTCGTTGGACATTGGCTGACGAAGTGGTTTGGGATAGAACCAATTGTCTCGCTGGTGAATTGGTCATGATTTGGGGAGTATTGCTCATTTGTTTTGGCAATGGTTCTCGTTTCGTGGCATTGCGTTTGTTGCTCTTCCCAGCATTTGCCTGCTCTTTTGTGCTCATTCTGTTCGCTTCTATTCTTTATTACAAGAGGCATGGAACCCATAAGACTCCCGAGCAAAGTCTCTCTGGCTTTGTACCTAGTTCTTTTTTCCTTGATGCAATTTTGTTGTTGGTTCCAATCATTGGTTATTTTCTAACAAAGAATTATCTCTATCACTTGCCCTTGCAAGTTCCCGTCAATTTCACTGCCAACGGTATGCCTGCGCAAATGGGTAATCGCTTGGAGCTAATGAAACTTCAGTATTTTACTGCTTTCTTGTGGGTTCTTCTCGTTGGTGGGGCACGATTGCAGCGAACGATGAGTGAAAATGTGACTCGAGCCTTTTTTGTAATGCGTTTGGGGGCCCTTTTGTTCGTTGAGGGTACCGTAATGGCATCTGCATTGTTGGCAGTTCGAAAAATCACCAATGCATGGATTGTCTTGGCATTGCCAGTCCTTCTTGTAATCGCTGGTTTGGGTATTCTGCTCTATGAAGCTATGGCAGCATTACCACCCTTTACTCCGTCCCCTACCGATGATTTAGCTGATGAAGAAGACGATGAAAACCTTTCTGAGTGAAATCATCGTCACCCACGTAGGTTCAGATTTTGACGCTTTCTCTTCCATGGTTGCTGCTCGCAAACTTTATGACAAAGCTGTCCCCGTCTTGACTGGCTCGCTGAACAGAAATGTTAGGGAATTTGTCACCCTATATATGCACGACAGCGAATTGGTCAAAGCGAAAGATGTGGCAATAGAGCGCGTCCAAAAGGTCATCGTCGTGGACACACAATATCCGTCACGTCTTGGCGCTGTAGGTTCACTCATTGCTAACGAAAATGTAGAGAAAGTCTTTTGGGATCATCATCCCAAGCATGTAAAGCTCGATGAATTGGCCCCAGGCGCAGAGCTACATCTTGAAGAGGTTGGTGCGACCGTTAGTTTGTTGGTAAGAGAGATAAAAGACAGGAATATCAAAATCTCTCCTCTTGAAGCTTCGCTTTTTTCTTTGGGAATTTACGAAGATACTGGTGCACTTCTCTTTCGTTCCACCAGTGAATTGGATTTTGAAATGCTCCTTTGGTTGAAACGCCAAGGTGCAGATTTGAGGATTGTCTCCTCCTTTCTCCAAAGGGCCCTGACACCTGCACAACGTCATCTACTCGACCTTTTGCTCGACAATATCGACCGTCACGAGATCAAAGGGTTTGCCATAGTAACATCGGCTGCCAACTACGAAATGTACGTTGAAGACTTGGACGTGGTCGTCAATCGATTGCGCGAGATTGAAGTGGCAGACGCCTATTTTATTGCAGTGACAATGAAAGAACGAACGACCTATGTCGTTGGTCGCAGCAAATATGAGCAAGTGGACGTTTTGAGAGCGCTTTCTCCCTTCGGTGGTGGTGGTCACCTCTTTGCGGCATCTGCTTCTGTTCAATCGAGATGTGCTAAAGAGGTAGTTGATGTCATTGTTGGCAATCTCAAAAATCTGATCAAACCTCAGCTCACAGCAAAAGACATCATGAGCCATCCCGTAAGAACCATCCATGCTCGTACGACAGTCACTGGTGCTCAACGGTTGATGATTCGTTTTGGCTACAACGGATTGCCTGTCATTGATGACGGAAAACTCGTGGGCATAATCAGTCGTCGAGAGACAGAAAGAGCAATGAGGCACGGTCTGGGGCATGCGCCTGTCTCAGGATATATGACTCGTAGGGTAGTGACTGTGGCTCCCTCCACGACAGTTTTGGGACTACAACGTTTGATGGTGGAGAACAATGTGAGTCGACTCCCAGTCATGGATGGCGAGATAGTGGTGGGAGTTGTAACTACGAACGATATCCTGCGTTCGCTCTACAACACGGTTCAGCTGCCTAGGCTCGGTTACCAAATGGGCGAAGAGAGCGCCACACATGACGTTACAGCCTTTCATCCCGAGGGACGTGACCTTTCGAGTTTGCTAGATGAACGTTTCTGCGAAAACGATGTAGTTAGCTTTCTGCGCCATTTGGGTAAGGCGGCTCAAGAACAGGGGCTGCAAGCCTATCTAGTTGGTGGTTCAGTTAGAGACCTGTTGCTTGGCCGTAAGTCCAAGGACGTTGATGTAATCGTTTCGGGAAATGCACAGGAATTCTCGCGGACTCTCGTGACTTCTTATCCACAAATCAAGAACATTACTGAGTTTCCGAAATACAAGACGGCAATTGTGAAGCTAGGTAATGGCTGGGCCTGTGACATTGTCACTGCCAGGCGCGAGTTTTATCCAGGACCAGCCAGCCCACCTGAAGTCGATACAGAGAATGTGCGTATTGATCTCTTTAGAAGAGATTTCACTGTAAATGCCATGGCAATTGCACTCAATCCCGATGAGTATGGCCGATTGCACGATTATTATGGTGGCCGCCGTGATTTGACTCGTGGAGAGATCAGAATCCTTCACAATCTGTCTTTCATAGAAGATCCGACAAGAGTTTTCAGGGCTCTGAGATTTATGGCGAGGTTTGGCTTTGAGCTCGATGATGGTACGGCTGAACATTTGAGACAATCTCTGAAAGACCGAGCCCTCGATTATCTCTCTCCTAATGTTCTCTCTCGTGAGTTAGAGCGAACTTTATCTGAAGAGAACATACTTCAGATCTTGAAAGGGATGGACAATCATCGCGTAATGAAAGCGCTGCGATGGCCAGGGCGGATAGATAAGATACCTCTTCGTGTCTACAAGAGGTCGCTGCGCGCTAGGCGGTTATTGCGCAAAATAGTTGGTCCAGTTAGCAAGAGTTCCTCACGAAGCAGGTTGTTCCCCTGTTTACGTTATCTCTTGGCTGATTGTGCTGAAAGCCGTGCCTTTTATAAGAGAGTGTGTGAACCTTCAGAGAGAAGGCTCAAAGATTTGGAGCTCACGGACAAAGAAGCCATCAAAATTGGACGCTGGTTGGCCGCCGGGGCTCCTGCTTGCGAGGTGGACAGCCTGCGTAAGGGAGTCAGTCAGGCAGTATTGGTGGCCGTTGGTGGTGAGGTCTGCCGCACTCCTGAGGAAGAGCTCCTATTCATTGATGCGCTTCGTTTCTGATAGCTTTGTCCTTTCACACAACATGGGCTCAGTCGTGCTATAATCCAACGATCTGGGAGTGTTATGGACTTCTCCATGTTGACAATCGATAATATCAGGCATCTACCCTTGTGGTTCACGGGGACCATTGTGGGCATTTTTGCTGGTCTCTTGGGCAGTTTCATCAATGTGTGCATCTACCGCATTCCCCTTGGCGAATCCATTGTCATGCCACGGTCACGATGTACATCTTGTGGCCATGTCCTGGGTGTCCCCGATCTCATTCCAATTTTGAGCTGGACTTTCCTCAGAGGGCAGTGTCGACACTGCGGAGCCAAAGTTGCTGCTCGCTATACCCTAGTTGAGATTGCCATCGTCATCATTTGGGTGGGATCATTCATCCACTTTGGCGTAACACTCTCTTTCCTTGCAGCGGCTGTGGGTGCGAGTTTTCTCTTCACACTCATTGGCATTGGACTATATAGCCGCTCACTAAAAAATAAAGACAAAAGTGGTCTTACTTTTCTCGAAATTCTTTTTACAGCCATCATTTTGGCTGCAGTCGTTGGTCCTTTCCTTAACTTGAACTGGACTGGTCGTGCTGGTGCCGTTCGTAATCGCGAGAGAATTATCGCCTACAGTCTGGCCCGAGAGAAGCTAGAAGAACTTCGTTGTATTCCCGTCAGAAAACTCTGTGATGACTGGGAATTGTACAGGGGAAGAGGCTCGGCCATGAGCCAAAACATCTTCCGCGATGAGTTCTTTGGTACTTGGGCAAAAATGGATGAAGACAAAGAACTATTTTGGGACAACATGTCCGACATTCTCACTGAAAGAGGCAAATGTGCAACTGGCACTATGCCAGAGCCTGTTTTTGTCAAATTCAAGAGGAATTACAAAGCTTATTATGGTGTTCCTTACGAGCATTACCCAGATTTTTACCGTGCCTACAAACGTTCCACAAAGGTGGACGATCTTACTGATTCAGCAAATCCTGGCAATATTCTCAAGCGTGTCACAGTGACCGTGACCATCCATTCTAAAGTTCACAATGGGTACAAGGTCACTTTGGCCAGTTATTACTCTGACAATTAGGAGGTGAGCAGTGCGTAAAAGGGCTTTTACTCTCATCGAGCTGCTCATAGCTTTTGCCATCAGTACGGTTTTGCTTGGCGCCATCTATTTCTTTTATGTCGGTTTTGTTAAAACAGGGGAACAGACTCGTCGCATGGCTTATCTCAACATGGCCGTCGACAACAAACTCGAGATAATGACCCGTGATCTCAAGTCCGCAGTTGAGTTGATTGAACTTCATCCACGGCAGGTTCGCTTCAAACGCTACAAACTTCCTCGCGGTGAGCTGCGAGCAATCGATCTTGAAACGAAACGACTCGAAACAGTGGAATATAGAGTCGTGAAGCGTGAAGGCCGCCACGTCTTTTTGCGGCAAGTGGGTTTTGAGACTCCTGAAGAGCTCTTTCGCGTGAGAGAGTGTTCAGATGAGGTATTCAGAGGTTATGTCTTGTTGCCTCCACCAGAGAGTGGAAAGAAAACCACGAAAAAAGAACTCTCTTTTCCACAGTTCAAGGTGTATGACACTGTTTCGCAAAGTTCTTCAGATATTGAACGAATTCCCCTCATCAAGATAACGATGAAACTGAAGACTGCTTCTGACTCCATCCACGTAGTGGGTAAAGTGTTTCTCTCTCAGGTATATGCCAATCTCGTAGAACCCGATTGGAACTCTGAGTAGTTTTAGAGGTTCTTTCCAATTTGCTGCAAGGTCATCATTCCCATTGCCAGCTTTCTTTTGAAAAAGTGCATTTTAGGAGACAACAATCGATCCCATTCATCTCTTACCCAAGCTTCAGTGTCCTTTTCCAGCAGATCGCGAAGTGCATAACTCCACTTCCAGGCGTCCTCAGAAGATGTTGATAAGAGTAGATTTCTAAAGAGGAATAGCATTGGTGGTAACCATTTGTAATCTTGTGGGTAAAAGTCACCTTCATTGTCTTCGGTCAATATTTTTTCGTAGGTGTCTACATGATCCAAAAACTCCTCATCGCGGTGAAGTCTTAACGTTGCTTCACAAAGATTGGCAGCATGGAGACGAGTTGAATCGTCATGTTTGAGATTACGCAAACAATGTAAGCTCAAATCATGGATCTCAACTAGTGTGTCCTGATTGTATTTATCAAAACGCATACTCATGAGGTAATTGGTCAAAGACCACATCTCGACACCTTCAACGGATCGCCAGTCATACATCCAGCTACGGACGAGGCTTTCTGAATCCTGTGGTGCATTACCAAGTATGTAGCTATAGGCTTGCCAAAGGTGTAGGTTCTCACGACACTGAGTTTCGTTCTTTCTCCAGTAGTTAAAAACTGGTTCGAACAAGTTCTGTCGATTATATGCCTTGAGGACAATCGCCCTGTGTTCTCCTAGTTCCCAATCTGCTTCTTCAAGTACTTTGAGCAATTTGTTCAGCGACTCTCTTTGACTTGCCAATCCCTTTTCTTGGGCCCAAGTGTGAACGAGTGAATTGATAACGTAATCAAAAGCTTGTAGGCGAATAAAGTTGCCTGCAAGAATATGTTTGTATGCCCTTTTAGCCGCTCGAAGAGTGAGGTTGCTCTCTGATAAGGCTTTCCAGCTCGTGTACTCTGGCCAACCACCATCATCACCTGCAAGTGACCACAGGTGTAGAGCTTCGTTGAGGGCCTCCTCAATATCTTTCAATTTTGTGAGGACTAGGACTTTTCGGGCAAGTAGATAAGTCGAGCGAGGATGAAACTCTTCAGCCTTTTTCAATACCCTTTTGGCCAAAGCATATTCCTCACGTTCGAGAAGCATATCAAAGCGCCTGAGGCTGAGGGTTTCGTGTTCAGGAAAGTCTTCCAATAGACGTTGCCACTCTTTGTCTATCTCGCCAATTGGCGTAGCAGCTCTTTCCAGAAGCTCTAGTCGACGGGAGCGCATAGCAGGATCGTTCTCAAAGGCACTGGGCATATTTCTTACTGCTTCTTTGGCTTCAATCCAGGATTTATCTTCCTCTAGCCAATCCATGAGCCGCATCCAAGCCCAGCGGCTAAGAGGAGAAACCGACACCGTCTCCAACATCTGTTTTACTGCTTGAGCTTTGTTGCCTTCTTCTCGTTCAATCCACGCCAACCTTGCAAGGCGTGGTCCATCGTCAGCCCATACTCTAAAATCATTCATTACTTTGCGGGCCTCAGTGAAGCGATGTTGCTCCGTCAACAATATGGCCAATAAATCTGCAGCAGCAAACAAATCGCAGTCTAGTTCCAAAGCATGGCGAAGTGCTTTTTCAACAACTGATACTTTGTAGTGATTTTCACTCTGTCGAAGCGTGTCAGCTTGAAGATAGTAAAGATAGGCGAGGCGTGGTTGTGCAGACAGAGCCTCTTCAATGATGATGATTGCTTCGTCATGAGCACCCAAAAAACCTAGACGAGAAACAAGCACTTCAATCAACTCAACGTTGAGTGGATTGTGTTTTCGAGCTTGGGCATATGTGTTCAAGGACTCAGTAAAAAGGCCCTCTTCCCAATACAAGTTTGCAAGTGCATTCCACTGGTGGCAATCAAGAGGAGAAATCTCTACTCCCTTTTTCAAGAGGGCACATCCTGCTTCGAATTCACCCCTTTTGGTTACACTCTGGGCCACAAATATCCTTGCTTGATTGTTCAGTGGTTGCCGTCTGAGAATCTCTTCAAAGGCTTCCAGCTCCTTGCCTGGATCTGCAGCGAGACTATAAGCATGGGCCAATGAAAAACGGAGATCAAAATGGTTCGGAAAGCGCTGCAAAGCATCCTCGAGGAAATCGGCAACTTCACGGGCAGCTGTTCTTCCTCTGCCAAAGTGAAGATGCAAGTCAGCCCATGCCTCTATTAACTCAGGTGAATCAGGGCGTTTGCTCCTCAATCGTTCAACTGTTTCCAGGGCCTCAGTGAAACCAAGTGTCGTTGCTTTGGAGAATGTGAGGGTACGAGCAACATTGAGTCGTTCAGTTGACCGAAGAAGGAGTTCCTCTAACCTGTCATAAACAGCTTTTTGTTCTTCCTTTTCCAGATCGGGGATTAAAGAATGTATGCCCTCATAAGAAGGGAGGAAAGATGGAAGCTGTTCGAGGGCAGCAAAATGTAGTTCCAATGCTTTTTTCAACTCACCTAGCCAATGGCAGACTCTTGCCTGCAGAAGCAAAGTGGAGGGGGTATCAGAGGCAAGAAGAATACATTGTTCCAAGACTTTGTCCAGTTCTTCTTTTAGCTGAGGGAGATCACTTCCGCTTTGAGCTAACAAGATGTGACCTAATTCACGCCAAGCCCACAGGTCCATTGGATTGCGCTGAGATCGCGACAAGATGATTTCTTGAGCTTCTTGATAGTGGCCGAGATCACGTAGGCGCTCGTAATAAATCTCTTCATAGTCGTCATGGCCCAAGTTTTCATTCAACCACTTTTTCGCCTGAGCCAATACGGCTTTGGAACCTTTCGCTTGTTCCAGCAGGAGCAAATAAAAACGGCAGTTCTGCATATCGTCTGGAGATTCAGAGAGCAACTCGCGACTGAGAGGAAGCGCTCTTTGCCACTGTCCAGAGCGATGGTAGAAGTAGACAGCTGTTCTTAGGTAACTTGCTCGCGAGCCCTCCTTCTTCACCACATCGAGGTTGGCTTCTGCTTTTTCCCATTGTCCCATTCGTATCCAAAATGAAGTAGCAAAAGCACTGAGCGAACTGTCATCGGGTCGTTTCTCAAGTCCATCATTCAAGGTTTTAATGGCATCTTCAGGATAACCATAATCCTCGAGCGTGCTGACCAAGGTCGAATAGACATTGCCTCCATGTAACTTAGCACCAAGTTGTTCGATACGAGCCCTAAGGAAATCGAGACCTTCTTTTTCGCGACCCAATTGACGTAACACATTGCAGAAGGACTGAGCATAGTGTTCATCAGTCTCTGCCAGGAATGCCGCAAGTTTGAATGGCGTCAGAGCTCTATCGAACAAACCTTGCCGACAATATATGTCGCCGAGAACGTGATGTGCAGTTGCATCAAAGGGAGTGCGCTCGAGCGCTTTTTGGAGCAGCGCTTCAGCTTTTGCGTAACTGTCAGCATTCACTCCCATATAGTCAGCATATTGGGCAATGTAAGTTGTTGGCGCATAACGCCATGTTTCGCTTTTGCATATGCCTGGCATTCTTTTGTTTTCGACGATGTCTTTTAACACTTGTCTGATACGTGCTGTGTTTCTCGTACTGTGAAGGCAATTGAGCAGTTCTGCACGCAGGCGTAAACATGATGGGTAGATAGTCAACAACTCTTCCAATAACTTGATTGCGTTGTGTTTGTCACCTTGCAGCATATAGTGTCGTGCACGCAGTCGTTTGGCTACGTCGCTTTCTCTATATTTCTCTTCGAACTCATTCAAAATCTCATTTGCCTTGTCCAAGCTCTTCTCAATGGCCTGATCGTAAGACAGAAGGACGTCGTGGGCGTGAATAGCTTCGTTGTCTATACAGCGGAGAAGCTCTTCCTTTTCTGGTGGGACGACGGCAAAAGCAAGTGGGCCAACAGGTGCTTCTCCTTCTGCCAAATGGTCCAAGAGAATTTGTCCCCATCTCTCAGAATTGGGATCATGCCATATGAGTGTTCTGGCATTTTTATCGACACCAATTGCAGCAACGGCATGACTCTCTGTCAGTCCCGTTAGCGTATAGACAAAAGAGACTCCATTATCGATGAGTTTACATACGAGCTCAGGAGAAGCTATGAAGGGACGAACAACAAATCCTCTTTCTTTTAACCATTCGATTGCTCGCCAAAGCTCTGTACCTCTGTAAGTCAGTTCGTCGGCCAATTCGTCTTCGTTCAAATGAATGTCGAATGTTCCCAAAACAGAAGCTACACTGGCTGGGACGCAGGCATTTCGTTTTTGGAAAACTGGGCGGTAATCCAATACTCTCCTGCCACCTTCGTTTTGCTGTTCAATATTTTTAGTGATTGCTCGGTAAAAGGGACTTTTCATTTCTTTGGCCAGCTTGGCAATAGTTTCATCATCACCAGCATGGAATGCACAATCTAGCTTTGCCCTATTCAAGCGAAATTTAGTCACTCCATCGGCCAAAGGTGCCAAATCACTCAATGAGGCTGCCAGGTCAGTAGCACTCTCATTCAACCGTTGCCTCTCCTTGGGAGGCTGGGCTTCTGCATGTGCCAAATGAAACCAAAGAGCAACGAGTGCCACTTCGAAAGATTGTTTATTCTTAGCAGCAAATTCCATCAGCCTCGTTGCAGCCTCTTGGACTTTGTTGTTTTGCGATAGAGTCCTTCCCAATAATGATGCCGCCGCAGGCATGCCCGGTGATATCTCCCAAGCTGCTTCTGCTGCTTCTAGCGCCTCTTGGCGCTTGTCTTGTGCCAAATGTACGTCAGCAGCACAGCAATGTACCCAGGCACGTTCGGCGCCACATTCCATGGCCTCATCGATCAACTGCTGCGCTTTGGTAAAGTTTCGTATAGACGCAAAAAAGGATGCTTGCGAGCCTAGCCAACTAGCTTGCAGTTCAGGAGCTTCAGTTTTCAGCCGGGGGTTTTTCTCGTAGTCTTGAACTTGCTCTAGAATGTGCCATTTTCTGCGTTGTGTGAAGCGGGCAAAATATTTGACCAAGGGATCATGTGGCGCTTTTTGAAAAGCCAAATCAAACAGCCAATTGCGATAATGAAAACCACCCACTCTAAAAGCCAGCCGTCCTCCATGAATGATTTCCTTGAGTGAGAGTTCTTTTACTTCAGGAAGTTTGGGCCATAGGGGACGGACCCACTCGTAGGCTTCCAAAAAGCGGTTTTCATCATACTCTTTTATGAGTCGACGAATGTCTATCATCACGTTCCTGGTGTGAATGTAGAGAATGATGGCCTAGCGTCACGTGCCATCAACTTCCCAATGGCCTGTCCCGTTGTGGTCAGTAGCGGTTCAACGAGTTGTGGAGTGAAGCGTAGCAGAGCATTTCCTTTTTGTTTGCCAATGAAAACTACAAATAGACAGCGTTCTAAATGTACGACAGGCATGACACACTCGAGCGGGAAGAGTTCTTTGATGAAGTTGTCGTGGTTTTCGTACAAGTTTGGCATACGTTTTACTTCATCTATGAAAAGCGGTCTTTTGTTGTCGGCAACAAAACGAGCCAAATCACCATTACGGAATGCAGCAACACTATCACGAGTAGCATCACCTTTTGGCATTCCCCAAATATTGCGAATACGGAAATCACCTGAACGCTCATCGGGGCATTCAAAAACAACACCATGTTCTACCATGAGGTGGCTTGAAAGAATGGCTTCAATCAAGTTGGGGATGTCTCTTTTATAACGTATTTTCATTACACCGAGAAATGCCTCTCGGTAATATTCGAAGGCTCTGCGTTTTTCTTCAATTGCTCTGTCATCAGTAACATCCTCGGCCTTGTCAGGATCGCCATGGCGCATTTTATGCAGTTGGTTCACCAATTCGTTGGCATCGGTCCTGAGCCTGACATACCGAGCGTGAAGTTGATCATGTTTGGACTGCAAGTTGTCTACTTTCGTAGAAACCAAAATGACAAAGAAAGAGATGATGGGCACATATACTAGGCCAATACTAACTATCATTTCAGAACTACCGGCAGTTTCGGCTTGATTGAGATACATGAGTTGATGACTGCCGTAACACAACAGAGTCCCCAAGAGAATGGTGATTATCTTTTGATTCTCCAAGTGACGCTGAGTTACGCAGATTGCCAAGAGGATGACCCAGCAAGGAACCATACGAAAGGCATCTGCCCGACCAACAACTAAAGCCGTGATAATGTTGCCAACGGCTAGGGCAACCAATAGCAGCAAAATGCCATCGAGCCAATCCAACTTTGGTTTGAACTCATCTTTTGCTTTTTGTAATTGTTTAGGGCTCATAATTAAAGAGACATCACCACCTGCAGCTGATCGGCAGCGTTTGAAGTCAGTGCTGCAAGCGTCTCGATGAAACGCCTATCTTCGTCAGTGACTGAACCATCTTTGACATGACTTAGAGTGAATATGGCGTGAATCTCGCCTTCTAACAAAACAGGGAAGATGACCTCTGCTTCAATGTCTTCCGTTATGAGTGTTGGTCCTGGGAAACCAACGAGTTTCTTTTTGTTCATCACTTGCTGGAAATAGGGCAAATCCATACTGCAGCGTGAGTTTTCGAGCCTTTGGTGCTCAGGGTGGATGATACGAGAAATAATCAATTCATTAGAATCTCTTGCGATGATGAACATTGCACATTGCTGAGAGGCAAAAACCTTGGAAAGACTATAAAAGAGTAGGTTGAGAATTTCTCTTACAGACCCTGCTTGTAATAATCCTCGAGCAAAAGATATGAGCACAGTATTTCGCGAAGAGTATTTTGCTGCCAATTGACGACTCTGGCTACTCTTTTCCGCAACCTGTTCCTTGTGCTCTTTTTTCATTACAGCATTGAGCTCATCTACTTTTCCCTCATGTTTTTTGACTTCTGACTTTAGCGTTCGAATACTCTCAGCCAAAATGTTCGGCCTCAGATTGGGGATAGTTGCCAAGAGAACAAAAAAGAGAGCTAAAAAGGGAGCTTGGAAGGCGAATACAGAGATTCCATCTTCCTTCACCAAGTTGACCCAGAACATTAGAGCCAACAGAGCTGCACCGTGCTGTATTCCACAGGCTGAGCCAAAAGTATTGGCCAAAAAGAAGACTGCAGCCGTACCAATGACAAAAACGAAAGAGTAGAAAGGAGTGAGATGATCCTTGAAGACGACAGTTACAAGGGTCAACAAAATGGCCACCAATAACGAGTAGGTGAACTCCATCGTGAAGACGGCTCCTCTATTTCGTTCTTCACCAAGCGCCATATTTGCCTTCCGGAACTGTTATGAATTTCTCGTAAGAACCATGAACGGGACAGTTGATAATGTGATAGTTTGCTTCCTTGTAAGGTGGGATGGCCTCGTACATCTTTCTACAAGTTGGACAAGTGTCGTCACCTGGTTTGAAGCGTTTTGACTGTCTAAACTTTTCGAGTCCATCTGGACTAACATTGTTCCTCAATCTGCCAACAATACTTCGTTGACGTGAATAACAGGCAATCAAATCTGGACGTTGATGGTAATCTTTCCTAGCCAAGATTTCGTTGAGAATGGCGCGCGTTTCCTGAGTCAGTCGGAACTCAGCGGACAGTGATGCATCGACGAGAGTGCGTCTATGTTTGCGGCAGTCAACGTTCCCATAAGGATCTATGAAATATCGTTCGTTGTCTGGGCAGAAATCGACTAAAGTCGTACCATCCAATATCTTATCTTCAAAGTGAGCAATGAGTGTGCCTGGCCCTGTTCCTTGTAGACGTCTGCGTAGTTTTGCCTGGGCATCATCTAGCTCGGCTTTTACTCGTTCTCGCTCTTCGTCTTCGAATTCACGCAATTCTGAAAGCTCTCGCTTAAGGCGGCGGATAGTTCCTTTTATTACTTTCATGTGCTGCGTCTCAAAATATTCACTTCCGATTTTATTTAGATAATCTCGAATTTTTATGAGACGTTTTTCGCAGATTTCAGAGGGGAAGGTTGGTTTTTGCTCTAACTTGAAATCCAAGTATTTGAGTTTAGTGACGAACTTGAGGGTCCACTTGGCTTCGTCTTTGAGCAGATGGAATTCTTTGGGACGAGTCAAACTTCTCTGGCTAGTCTCCCATTTGGCCCTCAGGCAATTGTTGTAGTGTTCTGCTGCCAGTGTTCTGTTGCCGGCAGCGTAAAAACAATTGGCTGTATAAAAATATAGTTGAGCATCTCCCTCAATAACCCGACAAGCTGCCTTTAATGTCGTGCCGGCAGCTTTCCAATCTCGAAGGTGCATTTGGCAGAGACCTTTGAGCTCAAGAGCTTGATTGTGATTGGGGTGGTCACGCACTATTTTTTCCACGTGGAAGAGCGCTTCTCTGTATTTGCCTGTTACATAAGCTTCTTTAGCAGTGTTGTAACGTTTGAAAAGTACCAGATACTGTTGGTGTTCTTGATGTGGATCTGCTGCACTTCCATGGGTCGTGCAATAGATCTTTCCGTCTTTGTCCAGATAATAAGAGCCGCCTACAGGGCACTCTGGCGAAGTATGCAAAAATCCCATCTCGAGAAGTGAGGCGACGTTGAGATCTGTAACAGGATTTAAAGAAGCTTTCTTGAAACGTTCGTGTGCCTTGGAAATCTCATTTTGTTTGGCAACACAGGCCTGGAATATATTTTCGTTTCTTTCCAACCGATTGTAGTCCTCAGCAGTGAGAGTCTTTGGATTGAGTGGTTGGCGAGTCGGTCTAGCTGTGGCTGTAGCCGAAGCAACTTGTGTTGGTCTTCGAGTAGCTTTTGGGAACAATTTCTTCAAGGAATTTAGCCCACCATCTTCGATTTTGATACAAAGCTGGGCATAAGAATATCGTGATGTAAGAAACTCCAGATCCTTTTTGGTTAGGTGAAGTGAAAGACCTTTGGGCCGGAGCAGGAAAAATTCTCGGAAGAAAGTCAATCGTTCTTTCTCAACCTCTTCAGCATAATTCTCTGCATCGATATCGCCAATGAGAAGAATGTACTTACGAGCCCAAACCTCGCGGAAGGTCAGTGGTTTTGCCCGTTCGATGAGTTTCTCCCTCGTCTTTTTATCCATCTTCTTCAGCGTTTTGACCCAGGCGATGAGATTTTCAAGAGGTTTGCGGATACTAGAGGGTAAATCCTCAGTTGGAGTTGGCTTGGCTGTTGCAGTTGGTTTTCTCGTAGGTCTCCGTGTTGGTCGGGGGGAGTCTGTTGGATCAGGACCAAAAGTTGGATAATAACGGCTGTCGTCCAAGCCTGAATAGAGCTTGAAACCATAATCATCAGGATAGATATAGAGCCGTTCAAATCTATCAAAAATAGGCCCTAGTTTGTCCAACAAACGCTGTGTTGTCATCGAAAGGCGCTCTGAAGCATTGCCGTAGCCTTGTCTGATGAGAGTGTCGAGAAAAGCGGAACTACAGAAAAGAATGGAGACAATGGTTATATGAACGAGAGAACCGAGGGCTATCCGGCGAATATCCCCTTCTGTCACTATTTCTCGCTCGAAGGCCATCAATCACCGTTCTCTACCAAACTAAATGGGTGTACCGCACTTACCACACAGTTTTTGCCCAGCACCTATCTTACTTCCGCATATTCGACAGTATTTTGCTGAGGTTTTCATGGCTGGTGGTGGACCAGGAGCTTTAGCTGGTCTAGGAGCTCTCTGTTGGCCTTGAGGGGCAGCAGGAGCAGCACCCGTTGCTGGTCTACGTGGTGGTGCAGCAGGTGGAGCACCAGGTCCGCTAGGACGAACTCCAGGCCCTGAAGGCCTTCGACCCATTCTTGGTTGAGCACCTCCGGCTGCAGGTTGCCTTCCCGTTGGCTGTCTTCGCTGAGGTGCTTGCTGCTGTTTCTGGGCAGGTATTCGACCAGTGTTTGGTCTTTTCTGTGCCAACCTGCTAGGAGCCGAAAGATTGCGTGTATGAGGTTTGGCTTTCAAGGATAGAACCTCATAATAATCCACTTTTTTCGATTTACCTTTAAAAGCAACAGAACTGACAGGGCGCGCTTCGATGAAGTCGGCTACCTCTTTGTATGTGAATTCTGTGATGTAGATTTTTCCAGCAGGAGTTACATCTTCCAAGCGCGCAGCCGTGTTGACTGAATCTCCGATGGCTGTGTAGTTGGTCAAATTCTCTGAACCAATAAAACCAACGATGGCTTCGCCAGTATTGAGAGCAATACCCATCTCTAGCTCTAGACCCTTTTCACGTTTCCATTTAACCTGCAATTTTTTGAAGGCCGTTCGCATTTCAAGGGCACAGAGAATGGCCATCTCCGCGTGATTTCCGCGAGGTTTGGGAGGTCCAAAGAGGGCCATGATTTCATCACCAATGTATTTGTCTAGAGTGCCATCGTATTTGAAGATGATTGGCGTGAGAGCAGAAAAGAAACCATTCAAGAGATCAACGACTTCACGTGGGTTCATATTCTCTGACATTGTTGTGAAACCACGAACATCAGCCAGCAAAGTCGTAATTTTGATACGGTCGCTGTAGGTCTTGTCGGGATTTTTCATGACCTCTTCGACAATTTTGCGGTCCATGATTCTGTCGAGGAGGTTTCTAGTTTTGATACGTTCCTGTTTCTCTCGCTCAGTCAGCTGTTCTTTGTCTTTCAGCTCTTCTTGAGTGAGAAGGAAGGTCTTGGCGTTGTTGAAAGCTGCACCTGCAACAGCAGCAGTAGCGATGAAGAGCCTTTTTTCTACTTCGTCGAGTACTTCCTTGCCAGTGCGTGAAATGTTCAGCACACCACGCACTTCGTTGTCTGCCACGAGAGGAGCGCAATAAACAGTTTGATGGGGGGACTTCTCTTTTAGGCCCTTGAGAAGAATATCTCGGTCGATATCGTCAGACGCAAAAGAACGTCCTTCATTCACACAGCGTGAAATTAGGTTCTCATTGTCATTGCGAATGCGTATGTCCAGACTGACCTTGTGGAATTTTCCGTCGGCTTGCGATTCGGTGGCGTCTGCAACGAATAGGTGTGAGCGTGAGTCATCGAGGAAAAATACTTCACAAGCTTCGACTTTGAGACCTTTTCCCAGAATGAAATGCAGTGAGCTGAAAAGGTCCTTTTCATTCAAAGAAACGGACAAAGAACGCAAATGAATGAAAAGCTCGCTGAAGAGCATTTTCTGTTTACGAAAATCCATCTCTCTTTCTTTGAAACCATCAATGTCCTTGTCCAAATCTTTGTGAGCCATTTTGCCTGCAAAGGTATCGCGGCGCATGATCTCTTGCTGAAGTTTCCGAGCGCGAATGGTTTGTTCAGCCGCACGTGTGATGAAACGGTTGTTCATCATCGTGGAAAAGACGCCAACCAAAACGAGGGCCACACAAAAATAGATGGTTGGTTTCAAGCCTGATAGTTTCAGGCCATAAAGCACGATGGCCCATCCTGCCATGCCCATACAAAGGCCCAAACTTTGGGCTGGTGGATATTTGGAGAAAAATATGGCTGCCATGAAATAGACTAGGAAAAAGACGAAGTTAAAAGCTGAAGCTTCTTTTATTCCTCCCGAAATGAAGCCAATAAAGATAGAGAGCAGGGTAACTCCTGCCAGAAAGACTGCGAGCTGAAAAACGGGGTAACGGGCAAAGAGCATTACGACGTTTTTGGCCCCAGGAGAATCCAAGTTGGCAGCATAGGTAGTAATGGTCGAATTGCGTAAGTCCTCTAGTG
>CAZXTJ010000021.1:0-8601 GCA_964643655.1 uncultured bacterium | reverse complement strand
AGTGGGTCCAGCATTAGTCGCTTTGGGTGCCTTTTGGCGCTCTTCCTTGGGTTTATCGAGAAGAGATACTGCATCGGCACCATCGTTGGGAGGCCTACTCACTCGTTTCCTCCGGTCAAAGAAACAGCAAGCAACTCTGCCCGGGACAACAATGTGCGGGCGGCTCTTATTTCAGCTAGGGGGTTCCCTGTTAGTGAGATACGAATGGTCTCCCCAATTCCTTCGAGCAAGAGTAACCCAATACCGAGAAAGGACTTCGCCCGCCCCTCGGGCCCTAAGCCTGCCTCGGTGACCCCGACATGAAGTGGATAATCACGTTCCCGCGCCATCAGTCGGTAGGCCTCCAGCGTCGTCCGTACAGATGAACTCTTTAATGATATTATTATATCATGGAAGCCTTCCGCTTCTAAAAGGGTCACGTGGCGCAAAGCGCTTTCGACAAGAGCTTCTCCAGAGGCTCCTCCATGTTTTTTCTCAATGTCTTCTTCGAGGGAACCGCCATTTACGCCTATTCTGATAGGGATTTGGGCCAATGCTGCCTCTTTGGCCACTTGGCGAACATGGTCGCGCGAGCCAATGTTACCAGGATTAAGGCGTAATCCGTCTACACCAGCCTCGATGGAATCAAGGGCCAATCGGTAGTTGAAATGTATGTCCGCAACGAGAGGAATAGAAACGGCTGCTTTGATTTTGGCCAAACTACGAGCATCTTTGCGAGTGGGGACTGCTACTCGAATGATTTGGCAGCCCGCCTCTTCGAGTTCTTTAATCTGTTTGACCGTTTTTCCCACATCCCAAGTTGGAGTTGTCGTCATAGATTGAATGGTGATGGGCGCATTACCACCCACTTTTTCTTGCCCCATCGATACAATATGGACTCCAGGCCTTCTCAATGCAGTCAATGCACTCATTTTTCAGCCTCCTGAGCCAATTTGAAGACCTCATCTATGAGAGCTTGAGCCATCGCTTCACTCTTCAACTTGCGAATGACCTTTCCCTTACGGAACAAAATCCCACCGGAGGCAGAGGCTGCGACGCCACAATCTGCGTGGCGAGCTTCTCCGGGACCGTTTACCTCACAGCCCATGACGGCCACAGTGAGTGGAGTGGTTATCCCCTTGGTTGCTTCTTTCACCTCATTGACGAGGTTCTCCAGTTCCTGTTTACAACGACCGCAAGTAGGACAGGAGACCAAGTCCACACCAACGTGAAGCAGTTCTAAACTTGTCAAAACCAACTGAGCAATATTGATGTCACGTTCAGAAATGAGCAACAAATGAGAAACTTTGCAGCGTGATAGGATCATACCCAAGCCGAGAATGAGAAGCTCCTCATCCAAATCACTTGGCAAGGAGATAGCTAGTTTAGCCTCTTGGGGCAGGGAGAGCGCCCTTTTTACCCATCTTTCTGCAGGTTCTGTGGGCAGGGTCTGCAGATTTTTTGCCTTTGGTGGCCAACTTTCAGTGAAAACACAGCCTATTCGTTCGCCCGCTCCAAGCAGCTCTTTCGAGGTGACGAGGAGAATGGGAACAGTACTTGTCCGCAGTGTGAAAGACATCGTTGCCTTGCCGCCCATTCATACACATGTTAGGATCGCGCTCAGATACCGTAGCAGTGGCTCACCAACACTTTCAACTCGAAGGGAAGGGCGATGAGGGAGAGACTTTGGCGTCTGTTGACCGTCATCATCCTCGTTCCTCTCTTTTTATTGCCTGGCGGAGCTCATTTCCTGGCTCTTACGGCACTGGAAGAACCTGAAAGTGTATGTGGACGTTGTCATGCTCCGCGTTTGGCCATTGAAAAATGGCGTCATTCCACTCACCGAGGAGCTTCCTGCGACCAGTGCCATAGCCCAGCCAAAGGCGTTTTGGCACGGGAAACGGCCATACTGCAGTTGTTGGCTCGTTGTGCAAAAATGTCCATTACTGGTGAGACCAGAGTCACAAAGGTTCCCAAATCAACGTGTTTACAGTGTCACAGCAAGTTTTACGATGTGAAATCACTGTCGTCCTGCAAACATGTAGCTCATCCCCATGTGGAATGTAACAGCTGTCATCGTGGCCTAGTGCACCAAAGTTACGATCGCGATGCACTCGTTCTTGCCATTTCTCAGCGGGGAGCTTCAATACACGTTGGCGCTGATTTTCCCAAACGTCTGAGCGAAAAATTTGGTGAAAAGGCACATTTTCAGCATGGTTTCGTCAAGAGCATGGCTTTTTGTGGCAACTGTCACAAAATGTCACCCTCAGCAGCTCTGACGCAGCAAGGACGTGCCATGCCTCGCTCTCCTGTCTGTGAAAACTGTCACATTCGTTATTGAGGTCCAAGTTTTACTGCTGTGCCATAGGCCAATAGCTCTGCAGCCGTTCCCACGACGCTAGTAGTCGTCATCCGAACACCAACAACAGCATCGGCTCCCATTTCTTTGGCTTGCTCTTTCATTCTGTGTAATGCAAGAGCTCTGGCTTTGCTCATCATATCCGTGTATTCAGTCAGCTCTCCGCCGAGGACGAGGCGAATGAGAGCGGAGATGTCTTTGCCAATCCAGATTGCGTAAATGGTCTGACCTTGCACCAAACCAAGAACCTCTTTGACCTCTCTACCTGGAATAGTTCCTGTGTTTTCGACGATGAGTGAACCATCGTCCTCAGGAATCTCCAGTGGAGAGCTTTGGCCACGAGAAAATTGCTCCAGGCCAATGGAGAGTAAAACGACGATGATGCCGCCAAGGAGGGAATAAACAGCTGATTTGAACCAGAGAGGGAGGGGACCGCCAATGTTCGGGTCGTTGACAACAGTTACAATCCAAGGAAAACCGATGAAAACGAGGGTAAAACCGCCCAAAACGAAGGCTGTTGATCCGATAAATCTTATTGCTTTGATCATGACTCAGCGCTCCTTCCGCTCCACTGAAACGCGTACAAGGAGATTGCCACTATCCAAGGATGGTAATATGTGCCTGAGGGGGAGAGCTCGAGAAAGGAATTCATGTTGAGTCGTTTTTATACTGGGTTGGCCCTTTTGTGCTTTTTCAGTTTTCTTTGTTCTGCTCAGTTAAAGGCAAAAGAAGAGAGAAGGGCCACTGGATTACGTGTTTGGGAAACAGATGAATTCTGGCGTGTTCTACCTACCCTTTATTCAATTGATGAAGCCAAGTTAGGTTTGGCCCTCGATGTGACTTATATTAATCAAAAGGGATTCAAGGACGATCGTTATTCTTTGACGGGAACTCGACTGAAACTAGACGATCCCAATGACGATCACAAATTCAGGCTTTTACAGTTCCAAACGGAACGTCGTTTTTATGTTCGTAACAGACTTTATTGGGGAGTGGGAGCAGGTTTGCTCTTGTTCTCGCCAAGACCAAGTTGGAAAGAGTTTTATGCAGCCCGAGGGCAAGAGTTTGACGAGGAGATCGAACCCTTTGGGCGCATCTTTATTGGTTGGCAAGTAGGACGTATTCGAGTAGGCCGTCGACATTATCCACTCGTACTGCAGCTTGGCTACACAAAAGCAAATCCATTCAAGTTTCCATCTCCCTTGGCTGATGGCACAGGAGAGATTAATCCCAGTGGGCCCAATTATGGTGTGAGCCTACGATTTAGGTATTAAGGTCGCTCACCAAGAGATGCCGTATTTTGCGATGACCTCTTGAATGCGTTTCCATACTCTCTCTGTGACTCTGCTGCGGCTCACTCGTTTGAATATGTTGCCCAGGACTCGTTTTTCATCATCATCTATTTTGCCATCACGCAATGCCATTCCAAGCAGGAATGATAGTTCACAGTCGTCAATAGTACCGTCATTGTGGAAGACGGGAATTGCTGAATATGCTAAACGGATTGCATCACTCACGGTTTCCTCCAATTACTCGAGAAAGTTGCATGGAACAAGAACGAAAAAAGCAAAACAATTTTCGGGCCATGTTGTTTGATTGTGTGAAGAGCCTTAACAACGGACATTGGTTTTCAGCATTGGTAATTGGCTGCATTTTGCCAAGGCATTGTGTCAGAGTGTCATCATGGGTATGTCAAAAGATGGTAGGGCGCGAATAATTCGCCAACGTTTGGTTTTGTTGCGCCAAGTCGAAGGTGTTCCCTTGATTGAAGGGGACTCTTTGTGGCTACTCAGTAGACCTGCCAAATCGCCGTCTGATCCTTTGGTTTTGGCTGAGGCACTCTTTTCGGATAGTCGGCCCACCGTTGCTGCTATGAGTCAATTGTGGCAAGCAAAAGAGACTGTACGCGTTGACGAGACGACTCTCAATAAGTGGTCGAGAGCAGCTGAACTCGTTGGTAAGTGGCGTGACCTGGAAGGTCTCATCAAAGAAGGTGTACGTGGACTCAAAGGTTGGACTGCTGAAGAGGTGCGACAGCTTGCAAAGGGGGCTCGAGCAAAGGTCGACGGTCTCTATCAAAGGTACCGAGAGTTGTCTTCTGGAAACCATGAATTTGTTGAGCCAGAAGATGAGATTGAACGGGCCGTGGCTAGGTTTTCGCTCTTCTGTCACGATGAGCAAAGCGTGGCTCAGTTCAGGCAAACTCTAATGGAACCAATCTCTGCAAATGACCAACGGTTTGAGCGATTTTCCCATGGAACCAAAAGGTTCAAAGTGTTGTTATATCGTTCGTTGGAAAAGGGTAGTGTCAGAACAAAAAGTCCAATGGAATGGCAGTTCGTACGATCAGTGCGCAGGCAGGTGGCTAGGCTAGATTTAGGGCCACGTTCGCTAGCTCGATTAATGTTCATTTGGTTCACAAAAACAGGAGAAGGGGAGAGACCACTCTCTTTTCGAGAATTAGTCAGAGAGTTATCCGCCCGTTGGGAAGATGGGCTTGAAGAGGCCATAGACAGAGGAAGCAAAGCTTGGTTCGCCGCTCGTATGAAAGACTTTTCTGATCCTCGGGCTTTACTGAAATGGCGAGCTGCCGCTGCAATTGCGTCTTTGGGCTGCGAACTTTCTTTTCCTTTGGATTTTACTGAAATTCAGTACACACGTTTTATCGATATCACCAAAAAACTAAGTCTTGAAAGAATAAAAGAGCTGGGGCCCTTGATCCTTGATTTGGCAGCTCATTCGCAAAGTTACGTCGATACTCGTCTTTTGGCAGCAGATGTTCAGGCCAATCTCGTGGAAAGAGCTTATGCTCTTGATTGTGCCGTTGGTGCAATTCAATTGGTAGGAGAACCACGCTCTTTGAGGCGATATCTCGATGCAGTTGAAGAGTTGAAGTCACTAGAGATAAAAGACAAGACCTCTTTTGTTCAGGATTGGTTTGTTTCGCTTTTTCGCGGAGGATATCCAGAGACTGCTGCATTGCCTTTGGTCATGTTGACGAGAAGCCAAGGCGCTATCATGGATGAGGATCTAGCCTCTCTCTATGCACTGGCCTGTGGTTTGGTGTCCCAACGAAAGCTTCTTGTCGCAGCACTCGAAGAGTGGCGCAATCCCCTTTTGGAAACCAAAGATGAAATGTTTGCTCCTGTTTTGGATATGCTCGCTGTCGATGAAGTCGAGCTTCATCGTTACATAACTTACCGACAACTTTTGAACCACGAAAATGTTTACTCCAAAGAGTTGTTAGCGCCATTCGGTTTTGCGGAAAAGGAGACAAAAGAAGCTGCTTATCTACGAGAGAAACTCAAGGAAGAAGCCAACTCCTCGTTGTTGTCACGCTTGGAAAATCTTCGTGACGAAAAACAATCTCAACTTCGATACTCGAGCGTGGTCAATCGAGCTCGGCGTGCATTCAAGCGTTCTTTACGACTGCTAGAAAGACAGTCTCTAGAACACTTGCTGAACAAGATTTATGGCGAGTTATTGGCAGAGTTGCTCGATTTATCGTCACCACAAGGCGAATTACCTGCTGGAGTGCGCGAATCTCTGCAGCTCGTAACAACTGACAATCGCAACTTTGCCTTGTTCATTCAGCTTCTCCGCCATGTTATGAATGAAGAGGATTTGTCCTGTCGTCAAGAGAACCAAGATTGGCTGACAAAAGCCGAGCAAAAGGGGCTTGATAAGACCAAATGGTTAAAGGGTATAGCCCTAACTGTTTCCAGTGACAGAGAAAAATATACTGTATGTACTGAAAAAAGACCTCTCGAAATCTTGAAAATGGGAAGTTATTTTGGCACTTGTTTGGCCCTTGATGATGGTTTTAATGCAGCGTCGACAGTGCTCAATGCCCTCGATGTTAATAAACAGGTGTTTTATTGTTATGACGCCAAGGGAGGTGTCGTTGGCAGAAAGCTGATAGGGGCGAGTAAAGAATGTTTTGTATATGCCTACAACACCTATGGTTTTGCCGAGTTGCCTGTTCTCGAAGGAAAGTTTGAAGAGCTCATTGCCAAGTTTTGTCTCGATTGTGGTCTTCAGCTCAAGGACAAAGGTGCTCCAGAGAAGTTACACAATGGTTTTTGGTACGATGATGGCTCCGTCTCCTGGAATTACGCCAAGAGCTCCACATTACCTCTCCCTCCCAAAGATATCCCTCGCGATGAAAGAGCCATAGTCGAATGGAATATGGTAGAAGCTCTCAAGAAAAAAGAATGGGATCGCCTCTTTGTCGTTGGTATGCGAGTCAAAGATGGTTCTAGCAGCGAAGATGGCGTTGCCATCAGATTGTTTTGTAATGATATCAGAAGGGCCTACAACTTCTGTCGTATTCAACACTGGTCAGATTGGTGCCCCACTGTAGAGGCATTGATCCATAGAGGTGATGTCAGTTGGATGCGAGATCCTCAGTTGCTCTCACATGAAACAATGAGTTGCAATTTGTTAAAACATGCCAACAACTCTTTTCCAATAGAGCAAAAACTATTGGTCAAGGTCATTGACGAATTGACGAGGTTTCTCGAGTTTGGTTCTTCCAAATGGCATAGTCATTGCCTCGTGCCTCCTGCCCGCTTGGCTAGAGTTGGCCCCAAGAAGTTACTGCGGTTTTTTCGAGCAATACTCTCTCGTTTTCCTGACAGCTATGTTCATCGTGAAGAACATTGGGAAGATGCTTGGGTTGATGTTCTACATTTGGCATATCTTCATTCCAAACAAAGTGCCCCACTCCTTCGTGTGTTGAGAAAAAGAGAGACTCTTCTCGAGAGAGTTGTAATCAAGGTTGCGCAAAGAGCAAAACTTCCTGGTAGTGCAGACACTTTGCGGGCATTGTTGAGCCAAGTCGAAAACAAACTGCTTGATGATGTGGCACTCGCTCTGGGTACTCAGGAACGAAAGAAAGATGGTCCCTTTCTTCTGAAACTACTGCGTAAACAGCCAACGAATCTGATGATTGCAGTAGCAACTGTTCGTTGTGGTGATAAAAAGGCAGGAGAAGAAGCTGCTCTTTTATGGAAACCCGGTCTCAATATTTCAAGCTATAAGTTTGACGAGAATAATCTTGCCTTTTTCCGAGAGCTCAACAGCCATGAGTTACCTCGGCGCTTGCGAAGAGTGCGCAGTCGTTTGGCGGCAGGGGGAGAGAGTGCTCCTGCCTGGATAGAGCAAGAGCAAATCAATAATTATTTGGGTAAACTGGGACAGCTTAACGCTGATGACAATGCAGGCCGCCCAGCTCCTTATTTCCAAAAGAATGTTCTCCTTCTTCCCAAACAGAGAAAAGCACTGAACAGTAAGGATGGGCGAGAGAGTGCATGCAATTGGTGGTTGACCATCAGAGACAATTTTCCCATGAGAGATTTTCCTTTTGAGAGACGTTTGGACGAACTCCTAGCTGATAGTGACTTTTCTCCATTGCTCATCAAGGCTTGGTTCCAGGCCAAAGCAAAGAGCATTGGTTACGAAAGAATGATGGAACGCTTTATTGGTTTGTGTGGTGTGGAGAAATTGGAAAAAATTCCCTTGGCGGTCATTGAGCAGTTTTTCAAAGAACGACGGCAAGCGATGGGACGTTCCATAGAGATGGATCTTTATCTTTGCTGTTTGCCCTATCTCGAAGCTCAAGTCAGAATGGACATGTGCAAAACTTGGAATATTAGAGGTGAGGCCAAACACGCTCTGGAAGAAGAGCTGTTAGGTGGAGTGCTAAGTGAGATACTCGAACAAGGCAATCATCCAGCCCATCATATAGCCCATGAACTAGTTATGGCTGCTGCCGATTGTGGTGGTGATGACATTCGAATGGTTCTAGAAGAGCTGAGCGAATGGATGGAACCGGAAAAGTGGGAGCTCCTGGCAAAGACTACTTTGCTCCGGTGGCGGAAAAATCAACCGACAGAGGAGGGGCTCATCAAATTCTTAAATGACTTACACTCTTATCGCCTAGCTCAGCATTTTGTGGATATTGTTTGGCCACACATGCCATCAGAGCTACAAAGGGGGGCTCAGAAAAGCTTAAAGGTCCAGGAGAGCCAATCTCGTGGGGCTTGGTTATACAAAAAGCTGCATGAGGCAAAATCCTAAGTTGGGTAGAGTGAAACCAACTTCAGAAAAGGTTTTGAGTGTTGTATTCGTTGGAGACCTGCCCCCAAAAAGGTGGCTTACAAAACTTTCTGCAAAACAATTGAAAAAAAGACGTTGACGAGGTTTGGGGCCCTGGGTATAATTCCGGTGCCGTTATGGGCGGTTAGCTCAGCTGGAAGAGC
>CAZXTJ010000020.1:22663-28765 GCA_964643655.1 uncultured bacterium | reverse complement strand
TTATAGAGGAGGATGTTGTGAGAAAGTTTGTCGCCATCGTCGGACTGATGGTTCTGCTATCCCTTGTTGTCGTCGAGGTGAGCTATGCTCGTACCAATCCCTACACACGCCCTATGCGCGCCGCTTACACAAAAGCTATGCGTTCTTACAACGCACTCATGCGCCAGTATTATTGCCCCCACAACTATGCAGGGATTATGCGGGCTTACGGTGTTTACATGCGAGATTTGGCTCGCTATAAGATTTTGCTGAGAAAGTACTACCAGTGGCAACGTAGTAGACGCCCAATTGTTCGACCAGTGCGTCCTTTGCAGACTCACAAGCCAGGTGGCACGGTAATCATTTACCAACAGCAGCATCAGTCAGAAGTCAACTTTGATGACATTGGTCAGACAAACCATGGTCAGACAAACCATGGTCAGCATGGTCAGCATGGCCACCACGGCGGTCACCATGGCGGAGGCTATGACCGTGAAGGTTATGACCGAGAGGGTTATGACAGAGAAGGTTACGACCGAGAAGGTTATGATCGTGAAGGTTACGATAGACCAGGTTACGACCGTGAAGGATATGACCGCCAAGGTTACGACCGCGAAGGTTACGACCGTGATGGATATGACCGAGTAGGTTATGACAGAGATGGCAATGACAGAGAAGGTAATTCAAAACCCGAAGTGCCAAAGACATATGGTCGCCGCTGCCAGATCAAGACACGTGGTAAACAATGTGTCGTTGTGAAAACACGCAGCAAACTTTGTCACATTAAGACTCGAGGCCAGAAGTGCCACATTGTTAAAACTCGTGGTAAACACTGTGTGGTCAAGACTCGTGGCAAACATTGTGTTGTAGTCAAAACACGTAGCAAGTTATGCCAAATCAAGACTCGTGGTCAGAAGTGCCATATCATCAAAACGCGTGGTAAACAATGTGTCGTTGTGAAAACACGCAGCCATCTCTGTGCTCCCAAGACTCGGGGACAGATTTGTCACATCAATATCAGTACTCGAGGCAAAAAGTGCCCTGGTAAACCCAACACACGTGGCAAAAAGTGTGTTGGTGTAACCAATACTAGAGGTCCTGTTTGTCCTGGACCGGCAAATACTAAGGGTATTCGCTGTCCAGGTTTGGCCAACACACGTGGTCACAAGTGCAGTGGTACTGCCAACACTCAAGGCAAAAAGTGCCCAGGTCCTGCAAACACTGTTGGCACAGCATGTCCCGGTGTTACTAACACTGCTGGCAGAGCCTGTCCTGGTCCCGCCAATACAAAGGGTATCCGTTGCCCAGGTCCTGCAAATACAGCTGGTCCTGCTTGTAAAAAGTAAGTAACCGATTGCCTTTGTTGCGCAAGTGTGGTCCCAGCTTCTGTTTTGGATGATGGGCAAAAAACTTGTATCTCAACCATTCGGATACTCCATTGCGCTGTCACGCCTTTGTTCATTTGGAGTATCATGGTTTAGACATTGAGTCTTGCGCGAAATGGGGTGATGGGTGGCACGGATAATTGGGCGAAGTACTAGCTGGTTGGTTTGGATTCTTGGATTTCTCCTTTCTTTCTTGTTTGGTACTAAACGCGCTAGCGCACAGCGTGCGCAGCTCAAGTATGGAATAATCCACCGCCCCTCTGTCGATGGGCAGCCCCGAATGCCTCTCAAACCAGTGCCAACTCCGCCGAGGGCTCAGGCCAAATATGGCGTACGTCCTTCTCCACCCCGGCCAACATATAGGTTGAAAGGTATCCCGCCCATGCCCAAGGGGAAGATACGACAGCCTCGACCCAATGGTGGGATAAGGCCGCCACATAGGTTGTCAGGTGTGAAACGGCCGCCTAGGCTGCCTGGACGACCACCCAATCCGAATCCAACACCCGTCTCTATCAGTGAAAGAGCAAAACCTCTCATCGAGACTTATCTCGATCCTGAGGTTGGCAAAGAGCAAAAAGAGATTGTTCAATCAATGCTCAAAGACCTTGGCGCTGAAGGTCGTAGCTCTGTTAAAGCCAAATATGAAGAGGCTAAACGAAGAGCCATCAAGCAAAGAAACATTTTTAGAAAAAATAGAACGAAAGAAAATCGTGAAAAGGCTGTAACGGCTGTCAAGGACGCAAAGAGTTTACGAAGACTACTTAGAGCTCTGACTCCACGGAGTGAACGGAAGAATGACAAAAAAGATGAGTTGTCAGGAGTGAAAGTACGTCCTTTGCGTGAGCGAGTAGTCAAAGAGTAGTTAGTGGTATAGTGATGAGACATAGTGGCTTTCTGAAGTAGTGGAGGGACTCAATGGAGGCAATTGCTTTTCTTTTCTTAATGTTCTGTGGCCTCATGGTTTTGATGTATTTCCCCGTTGGTTTGTGGGTAGCTGCCATCTCTTCTGGAGTAGCCATCTCCCCAATGCGTCTAATATTCATGCGTCTACGCGGCGTAGAGCAAGGCCAAGTAATCAGACCGCTCATTCAGGCTAAAAAGGCTGGCATTCCCCTCGATATTGAATTGTTGGAAGCCCACTATTTGGCTGGTGGCAACATAGGTCTTGTTGTCAATGCGATTGTTTCAGCCAATAAAGCAAACATCAATTTGGGTTTTAATGAGGCGGCAGCCATAGATCTTGCTGGACGTAATGTTTTCCAAGCTGTTCAAAACAGCGTCAAACCCAAGGTCATCTCTACACCGCTAGTCTCTGCGATGGCTCGAGATGGTATTCAAGTAAAGGCCACTGCTCGAATAACAGTACGTGTCAAGATACAGAACCTCGTTGGTGGTGCAGGTGAAGAGACCATCCTAGCGCGTGTAGGTGAAGGTATTTGTACCACTGTTGGTTCAGCTGAAAGTCACAAGAGTGTTCTCGAAAATCCAGACATGATCAGTGAAATGATAATGAAAAAAGGTCTTGATGCAAACACTGCCTATGACATTATCTCTGTTGATATTGCTGACGTGGACGTAGGAAAGAACATTGGCTCTCAGCTGCAGATAGATCAGGCCGAAGCTGACAAGCAGGTTGCACAGGCTGAAGCTGAAAAACGGCGTTCGATGGCTCAAGCGCAATACCAGGAAAATGTTGCCGAAGCACAGGCTATGAAAGCCAAGGTCGTTGAGATGGAAGCCAAAATCAAAGAAGCAGAGGCACAAGTGCCTATGGCAATAGCTGAGGCTTTCCGTGCAGGACATCTTGGTATGAAAACCAAACGACCATCTGCTGGTGCTCAAGAGGCTATGCGAAAACGTTTCGCTCGGAGTTAAGAGCTCAGTAAGCCAGGTATTTCCTGGTCTAATATGTCCAAAGTTCTTTCCACGATTGGCGTTAGTTCGTTGCGTCCCAATTCACTTTCGCTGTCGACAGCCAACTGAAGAATTAGTCGCTCGAGAGTGCCGCGAATGATGAGTTGTCGTGTTTCTACACTGTCGAACATTTCCAAAGCGTCAGCAAAGTCATTGGTCTGTTTTCTCAGTTCACCTGCAACGAAGGTAGCTATTTTGTCGATGCTTTTGTTGGACATGGGCTAAGCATACTCTCTTTGTTGCCAAAGGGAAAGAAACTGGTAAGATCAATTCATGAATTTTAAGAGAACGAGGATAGCTGGTCAGGAACTTTCATTTAAGTATGGACGTAGGCAGAGCACACCTCTAGCTACACGGATATTTATTATTCTCGCAGGTCTCTTTCTTGGAATAGGTTTGTTTTCCTTCATTAGTGGATTGGTTTACAAAGGCACAGTCTGTTTGGTTGTTGCCACTTTCTCGGCCTATTCAGCTCACAAAGCTGCAAAAGAGAAGGAAATTAGCGTTATAGACAAATCTTCTCAAAAGGTGACGATATATCGCGACACCAAGAGTATGGACAAAAGAAAGCAGTTCTCTTTTGCTGGAGCCAAATCAGTCATTCTCGAGCATGAGTTTAAACAGGGGATTAATCAGGGATATTCTCTTTTGTTGGAAATGGCTGATAGCTCGACCTTAACCATCGGTGTGCGCATGAGCAGAATAGAATTGCACAATATTGCAGAGGCTGTTTCAAGTCATTTACAATTGCCTCTCTTTGACAGATCGCTTGGCATCGAGATTGCCCGCCCACCAGATAGACTAGATGAATCCGTTCGCCAGAGTGCACTCAGGCGAGGGGCTAAGGTACCTCTGCCCGAAAAACCAATAAATCTGAGCTGTGTCTACCACCATGACAAAAAGAACCACCGATTTGTCATTGGTGCACCAGGATTCGTTGGCGTATATTTCGCAGTGATAAGTGTGGGGGTGACAGTCACAATTTTGCTTATCTGGATGTTCATCGCTCCGGCATTTGCTGCAGATGAACCAACGGGCCTCATGCTCATTGGTCTGCCAATGGTTTTACTGGTTTTGTATTACCTGCTCGATGCCGTTCAAGGGGCTACCAGTCAGGAAGAGGTCGTCGTTAGTAAAAACGAGTTGGCTGTGACACGTCGCGGTTTTCTTGGGGATTCAACTGAAGCCATCCCAGGCAGACAAATTGAAGAGTTGAATGTGGTTCATAGTCAGGCTGAAGGGGGGAAGCTGTGGACATTTCACGATACATTATCGGCAAGTGGCACAAAATGGGAGCTTTTAGTTCGCTCAGACAAACTGAGTCTCCATCTCGGTCGACATCTGCCCAAATCGGAGATTGATTGGATGCGTAATGTCATCGAACACGTCCTCGCATCCTGAAAAGGGAGCACTTTTTCGTCGCCTTCTTCGTTCAGTTTTATTCGTTTTTGGTGGTACGGCTATTGGGTTAATCGTACTGATTTTGCTTGCAGAGCCCAAGTTCATCTATTTCCCCACTAGAGATGGTGATTGGCAGATACCAGCCAAATCCAATGGTGCTATTGCAGAGCTCAAGTTAAAAACGAATGATGGCCAAGAACTCATTGCCTGGTATTACAAAGCAGCCAAAAGAACCAAACGCCACATCCTTTTCTGCCACGGCAATGCTGGCAATCTGACTCATCGTCATAGTTGGGCACAGGTGCTCGTTCATCTACCAGCCAACGTCTTGTTGTTTGACTACCGTGGATATGGAGTCAATGACGGAACTCCCACAGAACAAGGCATTTACGCTGATGCGACTAGTGCATATGAGTTCCTTGTCAACGAAAAGAAAGTGGCTTCCAAAGAGCTATTTTTATATGGAACTTCCCTTGGTGGCGGACCAGCCTGTGAGCTTGCCATGACAAAACCATGTGCTGGCTTGATACTGCAGTCTACCTTCACCTCTGCCCCTGACATGGCAGCGACGAGGGTAGGTGGTTTGCCTCTCGGTTGGTTCATGAGGACCCAATTTGCAAACAAAGAGAAAATGCCAAAAATCAAAGTGCCAGTGTTCATCACGCATAGCAAGAATGATGAACTCATTCCTTTTTCTATGGCTGAAGAGCTTTTCAGTAGGGCCAATGAACCAAAGACACTGCTGCCTTTTTCTGGCCCAGGGCACAACACCATGCTGAGCGAAAAGGGTAAGGAACTGATCCTTGCTCTGCAGGCATTTCTTGCTTCGAGTAACAAATGACCTTTGTACGTGGTATTTATATGTAAGAAGGCTTTTGGATTCGAAGGACAATAAATGAGATACTTTTTCTTTTTCATATGTATCTCTCTGTTCCTGAATGTCGCTTACGGCCAAGAAGCCGATGAGGCAGAATTAGAGCGACTGAGGGCAGAGGAAGACAAAAAGATAATCGCCGAAGAGCGTCAGGAAGAACGTGACGCAGAACACACTGTTACTAACGGAACAGGTCGTGTTCGTACGTTATACCTTGCGAGAGCTCAGACACATACATGGAACGCGGCACAAGATAACCTATGCAGAGCTTCTGCCTGCTCTTTGTCGTTATTGGCGCGAGAAGACTCCCTATCGCTCCAATGCTGGCGAAGTCGTCGCATCGCTTGCTCAAATAGGCCGTTCAGAGAATGATTGGCGCCACATCTTTCGCACAGGTGTGGGCATTTGCGGCGATCATGCCTATCTCATCCTGAAAATGGTGGACTTCACCATCAAGCACAATCGTTGTAAATACGTATTGGATACGAGTCTCTTGACTGGTCCAGATGGAATATATCGCAAACGTTTGAAGATGGTGGGCATAGTTGG
>CAZXTJ010000020.1:0-22563 GCA_964643655.1 uncultured bacterium | reverse complement strand
TTCCCACCCTCCATTTCAGATAAAACTTGGAGCAAGTGACTTTCTAGCAAACTTTCCTTCTTCTCCACTCACGAATGGTATTGTGACCTGTAAATGGGGAGGTAAGTAATGAGGCATCTGAGTCTTCTTTTCTTTTTCTGTTTTGCCATATCAACTTCTTTTGCTGGAGAACAGTTTCATTTGGACGCCGAAATCATGGAAGACGGTGGGGTGCTTCTGCGGTGGGAACGCCAATACAAACCGTCATTCTGGGGATACAGAGTGGTTCGTTCTTATTCAGACGCAAATCCTTATTATCACTCTTCATCTTCAATCGAGTGGTATGAGGAAAGAGATCACAATACCCATCCTGACTATCCTCGAGAAGAGGCACCAGTTGTCTATTATCGAATATGTGCCTTGGCAAAAGGTTATGACAAAAACAAACCTGAATACCTTTGTTACAGCAATGTAGTCACTATAAAGGGCCAGAAGATTAGCGGAGCAATACCTGTAAAATACGTTCCTCCCCCCAATGATGGTTGCGGTCCCTGTGAGGACGAACACTCGGAGGAAAGTGGAGAGCAGGCTCTTTCCTTCGTCAATGCAGGAGGTCCTAGATTTCTCTTCATTCATCATTCTTGCGGAGAAAATTGGCTGCGAGATGGACTGCGCCAGTTATTGGAAAAGGAGGGGTTTCAAGTTGGCCACGCAACTTATGGAGATGGAGTTGTTGGTGAGGCTACTGATCCTTGTGATTGGCCAGAAAAATTTGGACAAAACATGAAAAAGGTCCTTAGCTTTGGTTTACCCAAAGGAGAGAATTATGAGGTCGTCATGTTCAAGTCCTGTTTCCCAGCATCAAATATAGAAAGTGACGAACAGACGGCAGAGTACAAGCGTTATTTCAATCAGATTGGCAAGGCCTTCCGTAAAGAGAATAAAGTGTTTTTCATCGCCTGTACGGCACCTCCTCTTGTCCCCAATGAGTCGTCAAGAGCCAACGCCAAAAGAGCTCGCCGTTTCAACAATTGGCTGAAAAATGAGTGGGCACCTCAGTTTTTAAATGTGGCTGTTTTCGACTTTTATGGCGTCTTGTCTGACAACAAAGGCTTTCTGCGTAAGCCCTATCGAGTTGATGAATACGACAGCCATCCAGCCACACTTGGCAACAAAGCAGCAACGAAGAAGTTCGTACCATTCATTGGTAAAGTGAAGAAGCGATTGAAATCACTGAAGTGATTGATAACGTTTCAACCAATAATCAGTCTGGAACCGATCTCCACGGCGGGAAGCGTCAATGAATTTGAGATAGGCTTCATCACGGGCCTTTTTGTTTTCGACGACATTGTCAGTCGAGACGGCCTTAGCCTTTGCCTGCGGAGTAAAGACGGACATCAATCCGCCACTTTTGGTTTCTTTTTTGTCCTCAGGCCGTTCGCTTGCTGCGTATTTTTTCCCTCGCCATTTTTCCAATAAATAGGCTGCCCCAAGGGCAGCACCAATAGAGGCAACTGTTGCTATCAGGGGAGCGAAAGGCAAACCAATGGCAGCAACTAGAGCGCTTGCTCCGAGATAAGTGCCTGTGGCCACGACACTTTGAATACCAATAGAGAGCCAGTCACTGTTTTTTATGTTGCCACTACCCAGTTCAAAACCAACGAAACCTGCTGCCACAGTGGCTAGAGTCTGCACAAATACACCACCAGGGATGGCTGGTGCCAAGGCAGTTACAATGTATGTCAAAGCTAGGTCACCAGCCAGGCCACCCCAAAACTTGGGTTGTTTGACGAAGTTGTAGACATTGTTTAGATCATAAACTCGTCCCTGCGAGCGCGATGCGTGAAACTCACTAGCTGCAGCCGAAGCTCCGGCTACGAGGAGGGTTTTCCATCCCCAACCGCCAGCATTGCCTTTCACAGAAGTAGAGAATTCATAAACCGTTGGTGTGGCTGCCCGGCGGGGTCTTTCAGCGCCAAAGGCGAAGGGCCCTGCCGCGTGGCATAACAAAACCACTATGAGGCAGAGAGACAATCTTCGCATATAGGACAAACCAGACAAGGTTTACCTCCTCCAATCTCTACTACATATTGAAGAGAACACATGTTTCCAAGAGGAGAAGGTTTTACAATCTTTTACTTCACTTGCTGTCTAACTCTTGCCTTTTGCCATAACTAGGCCGCGTATAACTATGTTGTTGGTGAGCTCCAAAGCGGAGCGTCCGTCATTGCTTTGCGCATCTCTATTAGCACCAAGCTGCAGGAGAGTCTCCACTAGATGAACATGGCCTTTCTGGCAAGCGTATAACAGCGGTGTAAAGCCATGATTGTCCTTTGCCTCTAGGTCAGCCCCACTTTTGACAAACTCACTAACAGCTGAGCTCGATGCATTGTTGAGGCAAGCTAGATGGAGGATGGTCCGCTCTTCTCTGTCTTTTTTCAGAACAGAGGCTTTGTATTTGAGAAAGTGAGGATAGGTCCATTCGCGACCATATCTGACTGCAACCATCAATGGTGTCATGCCGTCTTTGTTCTGTTCGTCGATGGGAATGTTTTTCTCTAACAGGTTCATCAATGTGAATTCAGAGCTGACGAAGTGAAGAGGGCCATTACCTCTCTTGTCCCTTTTCTCCAAAGAAACGCCCTTTGGAAGTAGGTACCAAACAGCTTTAGCGTGTTCGTTCGCCAAGGCAATATGGAGTGGAGTTTGTCCTTCATTGTTTTGCTCATCAAGAGAGAGTCCTCTCTTTTCTAGGATTTCGAGCACTTCTTGGGGCATGCTCTTGGCTGCGGCGTGCATTAGGGAACTCCCATTATTTGTCTTTTCGAACAAGTTGGCATTCTTCATCAGTTTGAGAGCTATGACAGACAATCTGTTTTTGAGAGCCCAATAGAGAGGGCTTTCATTGTTCTTGTTGTTTTTGACCTTGCTGAGCTCTTTCTCGATGAGAATGAAGGCTATTCGTCTGCTCCGATTTTTAATAGCCAAGTGCAAAGGTGAGTTCCCATCATTATCACAAACCTCTGTTTCAGCGCCTAATGAGAGCAACTTCTTGAATGCATACTCTGATCCGGTTACGCAGGCTTTTGCTAGGGGAGTCAAACCTACCTTGTTGCGTGCATTAATGTCTGCTCCTCTTCGCACCAACAACTCAATGTTATTGAGCATTGAGTCGGAGACGTAGGCATTCTCAACGATACTGTGCAAAGGAGTATCACCGTCATCTGCTCTGGCTTTCACATGGGCTTTGTGTTTTATGAGCAATCGAACCGAACTTCCACTTTCAGCGCGACAAGCTTCGTGAAGAGGAGTTCTTCCACTCTTTGAGCGAAGATTTATCTTCGCTCCTGCTTTGATGAGAGCTTCCGTAAATTCAGAGCTCAAATTGGTGCATGCGTGAAACAGTGCGGTTTGGCCCTGATTATCTTTGTGAGCATTCACATCGTTGTAACTTGGTAAAAGGTAATCAAAAACCGGCTTCGTTCTGTTGTGACAACTATGCATGAGCAGAGATTTGCCATCGACTGATACATCTGTAGCTCTGACACCTTGACGGACCAACTTACTCAAATACTTTGTGTTAATACGTTTGACGGCTACAGTAGCAAGCTCTATGAGCGCATTTTTCCTTGTTAACTCTTTTTCACCATGAGTTTTGCGAGTGGTATTCAACCATTCAATAGTTTTTTCAAAAGGAACTTTGCCCAATGAACTATGCCAATCCTCATGTTCCATTCGATAACCACGCTTGATGAGTAAATCGACTATTGCTGTTCCTTCTGGAAGTCTTACATGGCTAGCAATAGTGCCTCTTCGGTTGTAATCAAGGCGTCCACCTTTGTCTAGAATGAGTTTTACACATTCGTAGTTGCCACCCAAACAAGCCAACTGAACATTGTTGCTTACTCCGTGAAGATGTACATCTGCACCATTGTCAAAGAGGTATGTCAGCATCTCCAAGTTACCGTTGCTTGCTGCATAGCCAATTGGAGATATGTAGACTCTGCCTTTGGGATTGATTTCCCAACCCGCACTGACAAGGGCTTTGGCCAGATATAGGCGGTTGTTGGCAGCTGCCATATGTAACAAGCGGCCACCATAACTTGCACTTTCCAAATAGATTTGGAAGCCATATAGCAAGATGACTGCCAGGGGAATAAAGCAGAGAATGAACTTGATGAATGAGGGACGAACGAGTCTTCGCCAAATTCCTTCGCCGTTGCTAAAAAGTGGTGGAGCAGGAAGTTGGGTTGTACCGTCGTCAGGCGTCAACAAAACTTCTGCGTGGGCCAACAGAGCTGAAGTTTCTTCAAAGAGCTGGCACTTTTCCGTAGTGAGGCGTTTTTTCAAAGAACGGGCAACTTCATCATCAACTGCTGTGCGAAGTAATGTCATTTCAATGGCACTACGAATTGTGCCCAGCAAAGGATTGTCTTGCATTGCTACAGCGACGATATCCACGTCACTCAAATGGTCTTTGGCTGCTTCAACTGCTGAAATGAACTCACCATAGTTTTTACTCTCCTCTTTTCCGGCGAGAAGCAGGGCCTGTGAAGTGTTACTCAAATTTTCTAGTGCAGGATTCATATGGCACCTCCACATCCCAATAACCAAAGAAGCAATGTGGCAACAGGTAAGAGCAGACCTTTGATGGTGGGCAGAGCGCTCAGCTTTTTCTTTGCTCGATGAATGTCAGAAGCTATGGTCCCGCTTGGACGACCCGTTATCTGAGCGATTTCGTCATAGGTTTTTTCGCCAAGAATACGCAGCAAAAAAGCGCTTCTTTCTTCTGATGTCAACTTGTCGTTCTCTTCTATAGCTTTGATTATCTCTTGTAACCGTGCCCGAGAATCAGGTGTTGAACAATCAGCAGCCACTGAATAATGCCACGGCTCGAGAGTTGCTTCACGAGATAGCTGTCTTCGTTTGCTTCGCAGCACGTCTATGGCTTGGTTCCTTGTCAGGGTGGCCACCCAGCTCGCAAAGGAATTAATGTCCAGGCTCAGTTGTTCGTATGCTTTACACCAAGCATCATTGACTGCACTCCAGGCCTCAGTTTCGTCTCGCAAGATTCTCAAGGCAATTCTGTGGCAGGTTTTAGCGTGTGACTCCCACAACAGTCGCCAATGTTCGGCAACATTCGACCCAGAAACAATGGCCACTATAGCCTCGGCTTCTGGATGAGACTCCTGTTGTGGAGCAGAAAGTGAAGAGGTCATTTTTCTCCTTCAAAACTGTTCAGTTACTCTTTGTTGGATAGACGAAATGTCCCTCCTCATTTCTTGCAACTTTTTTCAGTTTTTTCGGGAAAGCGCTGTCAGACCTTGTTCAAGGAGTAGAATCTTCCTTTTTACCCAACACCGAACCACAGCGAGAACATTTGTAGTGATAGATGTTTCCACTTGGTAGATACAAAGCAAGCTGCTCTCTTACGGGCATTGGTCCTTTACAGGTAGGGCAATGGAGCTGTGAGGCCTGAAACCTATCGAATTGAGCCTGTTGTCTCGCTGGCATCCCTCGACCGGCCGTTTTAACGAACTTCATTCTGATCCTCTTCCAGAAGTTCTCGAATACTGGACCTATTGGTGATTACCACAGGAATTGTCTTCTTGCAAGGACCCTGGACACAGAGTAGGTTAAACGAAAGCCATTGATTTATATCCAATTTTCCCTGTTAGGAGCGAGTTTTGGACGGACTGAGTAGAGCCAAAGAGGCCATGGGACAAGCGTTGGAGGCATTGACCCAAAATGATGGTCAGATGGCAAATGAGCAATTTGCCATTGTGACAACACTCATGCTCAACACCACAAATATCAATGAGAAGCGTCAGATAGCCAAGATGGCTGCAGCAAAATTGGCTGAACAAGGTCTTCCTGCCTTACAAATTCCATTTCAGCAAGTTTTGGCCAGGCTGGCAGTCAACTGGACGGAAGCAGCCGAGTGGGTTGCAGCTGAAGGCGATGTTCTTGCCAAGCAGGGTGACAAAGCCGCCGCAACAGTGCGTTGCTGTATTGCCAGAACTCTGGCCAGGGATCAAAATCTGCCCGTGAGCGAGTTGGTTCTCGGCACTTTGGGAGTGGCTGGTTTGTGTCGAGATGCTGCGGCCCTTGGCAATATGACACTTTGGCAAGAATTGATGAGGTCGCTGAAAATACCCCAAAACTGGTTTAACATGGCATTTCCTCCGGCGGGCGCACCTTTCTTCGAATATGTCTATGAGGAGATATATCTACCTCAACTGGCCGAAGTGTTGGCTCAGCTACAGCAAGCCATGAATGAAGGCGGAGATGTGTCTGTAAAAGAAGAGCCCTCCGAAAAACAGAGTACGACTCTCCTATGTCACTGTCGTGAAGAGCTTCAATTGGCAAATATCCATATTGGTGAGCAAGCATGGTGCGGTTTCATTGCTGGTCAGGGCAGGCTGCACTACTTGGGGCCCATGGATTTGACGGAGCAGCTCGAGCAGGACAAAGAGATTTTTCGTTTGGCTACATTGGGTTATACGGCTGGTTATACTCCTGAAAAAGGTCAGGGAAAAGAAGGAGTTATGGCCTGGGTAGAGCACGTTTTGACCAAAGCGACTGCAGCAGGTGATTTTAAGCCGATTTGAGCAGATGGACTCGTTCTACAGCGATTTCGTAGATTTCACTGATGTTCAGAGGTTTTAAGTGGAGAGAGGCTTTGGTGTTGGCGGCAACTTTGTCTTTGATGGACTCAGTTGGTTCACCAGAGGCCACGATAATCCAAACATCAGGATAGTTGACCACCAAATAGTCGTAGAGTGCTTCACCATTTTCAAAGGGCATCAATAGGTCGAGGACAACTAAGGCTACGTTGAATTTGTGCAAATATCCCTTTGCTTCACGAACAGATGAAGCGCAAATGACATCACAGCCTCGCAGGTGGAAAAAGGCCTCATAGAAAGAGCGCAATCCCAATTCGTCTTCGACAATCAAGATAGTCTCATTGTTTGGCATTTTCTCACCCATTCATTCCTTGCCAATAAACAAATAGCAAAGAAAAGGCCAAATGTAACCGACCTTGAAAGGCTCATCAAATGGGGAGTGAAGCAGCAACTCAAGGGGACTACAGAGCAGATGTCCTTACATGCTTAATGTACTTTGCCACTTTCACGGGGAAGCAGTTTCAGAGAGACTTTCAATATTGGTATCTCATCGGCGACGGCATATCCAATCAAGGGCGTGACCTTGAGCAATAGATTATTGGAGCCACTCCTTAGACCTTCCATTGGAATGCGCTGATAAATGTCATGTTGTCTCGGGAGTTCAATACCAAAGGCTTGAGGGAGGTCAGATATCTTTATGGGGGGTAAATTGTTGAGCAACACCGTCAATACTGCTCTACGGAAATGTTTTACGTTGAACACTAATTCGGCCCTGGAGGCAACTTGTAGCTGTTCTGGTGAAAGTGAGAAGTTGAGCATTTTTTCTTCCAAAGCCCTGTTTGTGAAACGCAATCGCTGACGCAAGAACAGAGGGGGAGCTGACTCGAAGATGGACAAAACAAGTCCATTTCCTGGTAATGGAGTGGCTGAAAGGGCCCACGGACCCAAATCTGGAGGGAGAATCTCTTTTAGAGGGGATTTGAATTGGCAGCCAAAATAATAAACTTCAAGTACCCTACTCATGGCTTTATAAAACATAGCCCTTTCCAGGAAAGGTACACGAGAGTTTGTTAATAGGTCTGGGGCAAGTTCACGTGCTTCCTGCCACGTATCTACAATACCTGATGATTTCACAGAGCTGAGTAACTGTGCTCGAGCGATAGGAATCCTCTGTTGTGCCATTTTTTTACCCAACTCATTGTCGTCTTCTAGGTTTCTTGCTGTGTTGATGGCTTCTCTAGTGCTTGTCAACAGAGTCAAAACAGCATCGCGTGCAACGAAGCGACTATTGAAAGTATCCATCTTTTTCCGCAGCGTTCTTGCGCGAGATATCAAGGCTATAAGCGGATCTTTGACCGTTTTGAAAGAAGATGGTAATGATGTGTTTCCTTCAGGAAAGACGATTTTAAGCTTGTAATCCCTTGAGGCTCTCAATCCAGAAAGACGGAGTCGATGTCGTCTGCGAGCTTCTTTTACCCCCGTTTCCAGTATTGAGTTATCTCTTGATGAGACAATGATACGTGAAGGGTAAAGAGTCGTACTCTCCCAGCTGACTTCAACACAATCTTCCTTGGGAAAAATCTGAAGGGAAATGACATCGTGCTTTGTTTCATGAGTTGGGTAGATCATAAATAGCAACAATAAAAGTCCGCAAAGAAGTGGAAAGAGAGCCATCGCTCTCTCTGTCTTCTTCGAAGGATGAGATATTTTTGTGGGTAACTCTCGCGGAATGAGCTTGATCAAGTCGGTTGCCTTTTGAGCCCTTATGGCAACGTTTTTAGCCAATCCTTTCACCAAGAACTTATCCCAAGCTGCCAATTTGTTATCGTCCAGAGGAGCTGGTTCGTCAGCCAATATGGATGCGAGTTTTTTTCCAACAGTAGAACCTGCAAAAGGGTGTTCACCTACTAGGCACTCGTAAACGACAACAGATAGGGCGAACAAGTCACTCTTCTCATTGGCTCGTTCACCTTTTATTTGTTCGGGCGACATATAGGCTGGAGTTCCGATGGCAAGTCCCGTTTCGGTTAGAGCCGTTTGATCCACGGCACGTGCCAAACCAAGATCAGCCAAGACGATTTCAGGCTCAGCTGCAGGGAATGAGCGGAACATTATGTTTTCGGGTTTGATGTCCCTATGGATTATGCCCTTTTCGTGCAAGGCAGATGTGGCTTCCAGTAGTTGCCTTGCCAAACTCCTTACAAGCTGGTTTGATAAGGAACCATCCTTGAGAACTTTTCTCAGTGTTGGTCCTGCTATGTATTCCATTGTGAAGTAGTGTCGCTGCTCTCGCGCCTTACCAAAGTTATGAAAGGTAAGTAGGTTTGGGTGGCGCAGCTCTGCACACATCTTGAGTTCGCGAAAGAAACGTTCACTATTCTGTGCTGTCGATGAGGAAATGTTGGGGATTTTGAGTGCTCGTTTGGATTTTGTGTTTTTATCCTCAACTAGATAAACGGTACCCATGGCCCCTCTGCCCAAAGGTTTTATGATGGTGAAGCGAGAGTCGATGACATCGCCAGCCTCCAGTTGCTCCATTACACTCTATTCAATATCCAGTGCGCGAAGACGGGCGACGAAAGTTCTCAGTAAGCGAGCGCCTTCAGGGCGTTCCGCTTCAGAATTGACAGCGATTTCCGCTAGTCGTTCTTGCAGAGACGGAAGCTCTTTCTTGATTTTTTCCACATTCTCGAAGACAGCCAAAAAACTCTGGTGACCTGTATTATCATCGTGAATAGCTGCCAAAGAGCCTTCGACTTTCAATTCCCCAGAGGCGTTATTCAAGTTCAATTGGCCACTCCATCCTGCAGCCATCAATTCAATGGGAGTTGCAGCATCCTGTATGCCCAAGATGTCTTGACCAAGAAGTTGACTGCGGTCAAGGGTGAGTTGTTTTTCAGCAGCCTTGTTGGCGTATTCAACAAGACCTTCCTTGTCCAACAACAACACCAGGTCTTCAGAAGTTTCCAGGGGAGCCAACAATTCGGCAAGATTGTCGGTTCTGTTTTGGTGGGCCATCCGATGGCGAGTTTTTTCTACATCGAGAAGATAACCATCAAATATCATTCGACCTTGTTCATCTGTACGAGGGATGGAGCAAGTGCGCATCAACTTGTACTCACCGCTTTTTGTGCGGTGGCGTGCCGTACAGTCAAAGACAACTCCATTTCGGCGTGCCTCTTCTGCTCGGAGTATAAAGAGAGGCATGTCCTCTGGGTGGATACGGCTATAAGCCACATCCTTGTCAGCCAATGCCTCTTCTGCTGAATAACCCAACATTGTCTGTACTTGGGCTCCCATGAAACCGAAGGCAATCGTTCCATCTGCATTACAGACAATTCGATAAGGTGCGCAGCCAGGAAGATTGTCCAATAAACCTTTGAGTAGATTGAACTTCTCCTCAAGTTCGGCATAACGTTTTTCTGAATCACTCATTTGTATCCCCCTAGAGTTGTAAAGGGTGGGTTCTTTGAAAGAACCCACCCACAGATGTTTATGCAGGACCTTTGTTTCTTTCGTCAGCGTATTTGGCCAGCAGATCATCTAGTGCTTCTCGTAACAAGAAAGCCTCTGTTTTTTGTGTTTCTTTGGCCAATTCTGCTAGTTTGTCGAGATGTGTTTTAGAATAGTAGTTCGATTTGAGGACCATACGTGTTTTCACAGCCAAAGCCAGTCTGTCTCGTCCATTGACCTTTGCACGATATAAAGCACTATCTGCAGCTCTCATTACTTCGCGCGGATCTTTGCCATCTTTGGGGAAAGCAGCAATTCCACCTGAGAAGGTGAAACGATGGTCTATGCTGTTCTCCTCCACCTGAAAGGTGAAAGTCGTGGAACTGATTTGACGCCGTACATCCTCCATCATTAGGAGGGCTTCCTCTGGCAAAGTGTCCGGCATTGCAATGACAAACTCTTCACCGCCATAACGACCAATTAAATCTCCTTCACGACAATTGGACTGCATGGCTTTGGCGTAGGTCGAGATTAGCTCGTCACCCATAAGGTGGCCATGAGTGTCGTTAAATACTTTGAATTCATCTAGATCGGTCAAGACAAGAGTGAGAGACGTTTTTTCTGCAGCCGCTTCTGCAAAGAGAGCTTCCAAGTGCTCCCATAAAGAGTGTCGTGTCAACACACCGGTCAATCCATCAAGCTGGTAGCTCATTGTTTCCTCCAAGATTGGTGTCATTATATCAATGTATATACATTCGCATCATCTTCCTGTTCGCTCTTTCACAGCCAAAGCAAGGCGATTTCTCCCATTGATCTTCGCTCGATACAGTGCTTTGTCAGCAGCCTGCATCAACTCTTCAAAAGCCGAGCCGTCACGAGGGAAAGCAGATACTCCTCCTGAAAAGGTGTATTGATGCTCGAATTCATGTTTGCCAGCTTGGAATTTGTGTGTTGTTTGTGACACTTGCCTGAGTAGATCTTCCATCATCAGCAATGCCTCTTCAGGGTAGGTGTCAGGCATAGCCAAAATGAATTCCTCACCGCCATATCGGCCAACAAGGTCTGAAGTGCGGCAATTAGCCTGCAATATCTTGGCGAAGGAGCTGATTAGTTCATCACCGGCCATGTGTCCATGGGTGTCATTGAATTCTTTGAAGAGATCAAGGTCCATTAGGACCAATGAGAGTGTCGTTCCTGCCTCAGCTGCTTCCACCAGTAGCTCGTTGATACGTTCAATTAGAACACGCTTCCTAAGCACGCCTGTCAGTTCATCAAGGTGATTGCTCATAAATACCTCTTCCTAATGCGTAAAAGTAAATACAAACATATATATACATCAAACATATATATATCGCAATAATATACCTGCATATCGCTGTTGCTTTACCACTTGTGTGTTAAAATAGTCGGCTTTATTTTGAGTTGAGGAAACAAACATATATAAGGAAGGTAGGAACGGGCTGTGAAATTGAGAGTAAGAGCATTGCTATTAGTCTTGTGTGTGACATTGTCTGTCAGCTGTTTGCAAGCTGCCAAAAACGTCATTCTCCTCATTGGTGATGGAATGGGGATGACACAGATTGGTTGTTTGATGACTCACCGCAAGGGATTAAAAATGCCTCCCTCGACTCTAGAAAAACTTCTTACCGCCGCACCAACGGGTTTCATCAAAACAACTTCACTAGGATTTGCTGTTACTGATTCTGCTGCAGCTGCCACAGCTTTGGCCTGTGGAAAGAAGACTTTGACTGATGTTCTGGGAATGGATGGCAAGGGTCGCGCTCTCGATTCTTCTCTGGAAATTGCGGAGAAAAAGGGCAAGTGGACGGGGCTCATCTCTACCCATCGTCTGACAGATGCCACACCAGGTGCCTTTTACGCCAGCGTTCCCACACGTGATTGGCAAAGCCAAATAGCTGCTGCATTGCTCGAATCTGGAGTAGAGGTAGCACTTGGTGGTGGTTTACGTTATTTCATCCCTTCAGATGAAAAGATTTCCAGCCGTTTTCCATTTATGAAAGCTTGGAAACCTTGGAATGATAAATCAGGTCGCCGCGATTCTCGTGATTTGCTCAACGAATTCAGTGCTGCCGGATATGAGTTGGTTCACGACAGAAAAAGTTTGAGCAATGTAGACGTCAACGAAACAAACAAACTGTTGGGGCTATTCAGTCCCCACGATATGGCCTTTGATATTGATAGACAGACTGATGACAAGTACCAACCATCATTGCTCGAGATGACCCAAAAAGCTGTGGGAGTTTTGGAAAAATCCCCCACAGGTTTCTTTTTGATGGTCGAAGGAGCCTCCATTGACTCGACAGCTCATCACAATGATAGTGGTGCCATGTTGGGTGAGCTCAAAGCTTTTGATAAAGCTGTCGGCTTTTGTCTCGATTATGCCAAGAAAAACAGAGACACTTTGGTTATCGTCACAGCTGACCACGGAACAGGCGGTCCAGGGTTTGCATATCGTGTGAAGTGGAAAGAAAAGCTGAAGCAGAAGTTTGAAGGTGACTTCACATGGAAAGAGAAATATGACTACGTTTCTTATCCAGCTGCTGGTGCCATTGAAAAACAACGTTCATCTTTCTTGAGAATGGCTATTAAGTCCGAGATGGTGCCTCAGAGACTAGTCGAAGTCGTTCGCCAATATACTAACTATAAATTTACGCTCGCTGACGCAAAAGAGGTTCTAGCCCCAGCTCCATCCAAAAAAGGTCCTATGGTGGCAGATGAGTGGTTCGATTTTCATCCAGATCCAAACCATTATCGCTCTGCTTTGTTGTCCAAAATTTTTGCTCGTCAAACGGGAGTTGTCTTTGCAACAGGTACTCACACTGGCACTCCTGTGCCAATCATGGCCTTTGGTCCTGGTTCAGGTGGAGTTCGTGGATTGCATGACAACACTTGGGTACACCATTACGTAAATCACTGCCTGAGATAGTTTTTACTTATCAGCCAATGATTCAGGGTAGAGGTTATTGAGAACACTCTGTGAGTTGTGGAAAGTACAGGTCACAGTCTCAGTAACCTCTTCTCTATCTGGCAGAATGACAGTCATCGTAGCTTCTATCGTCTCTCCACCGACGCCTGCTTCAAAAGGTTCGTAGTCAAAGAAGAGTTCCTCAAAACGGGCTTCACCAAGGGCATTGTCATTGCGATAAACACGGCCACTCTTTTTATCAACCTGTAGACAACACGTTCAGAGATTGGCTTGAAAAACTCATCTAAGCTCGTTTTGTTTTCACCGCAGTCACGTCCACTTTTCACACGGCTGAGGGCAAGCATTGTTGCCCCTTTTATGGATTGACGGCCTGCTTGGGCAGGAATGAGTGAGGCAACGTCATCAGCAAGGTGGCTTCGCAGCAAATGTGCTGCCTGCAGCGCTTCGAGGCGAGCCTCCAACCTTGTCGACCTTCTGTTTCCTTGTACATATAAACCAATGGTCACAGCCAACAAGACTGCAAACAAACCTGTAACGATAACGAGTTCAGTGATCGTAAAACCGCGTCTACTGTTTTTACGCATTGCGTTACCTTTCCTTTTTTTCAGGCATTGGATTGGCAATGAGGCGAACCAAGTTTTGAGAACGATTGACTGTTTTACTGCCATTTCTTTCGGACCAAGTAATAGTGGCCCGTAGGCGCCAAAGTTCAGGTAACTCAATGCAGTGTTCAACAGTCACTTCCTCTAAAAGAGTCAATTCACTATCGCCCCAATTGACCTTTACGTTTCGACTAGCTGTCTTTTCGGCTTTCGTTGAAAAAGCCATTGCATACAATCTGCTCTCGTGGTGACGAAGAGTGTTGAGCAAATGATTGTGAGCGCAGGCATTGTGACCTGTGCCGATTGCTTGATTGGTTCTGCTTGAAAGCAAGGTCAATATTGGAATGAGAGCTAAAGCCATAATGGCTGCAACAATGAGCAGTTCGACTAGGCTCAGGCCTTTTTTGTTTTGAGCTTTCATCGGCGGTAGACCTTTCGATATACGAATCGTGGAGCTAATTCCACGTGAAGATGATGAGGTAAAACAGCGTCGCCATATCCAAACTTGTGAGAGCGAATGAGGTGTCCAGCGAATCTGCAACGAAGGGGTAAACGTAGTGCAGAGAGGCAGCCTGTGAGTTTCGCACCCTTGCTTACAGTCAGAGAATGTGGTTCGTCATTTTCCTCACGCCCCAAAACCAAGGCGGCGTTCACTACTCCTCTGACAGTGACGTCTCCTCCCAGGCAAACCACTGTCAGTGTGTCTTTGCCTTTGTCGTTTCGGTTCACATCCTCCAGTGTTGCTCCACCTTGGCCCGTGACTATTACCAGAGGGCCTTTGAAGTGACCGTTGATGCGCAGTGGGTGTTTGTCGTTTTGCACATAAACGACACCTTTGAGATCGGGGTGTTTTTTTAGGAATTCTTCCCAAGCGTCATTGGTACTGCGATCTTTGTTCTTCTTCCGCACCAACCATTGGGCTCGGCGGCGCCAGTAAGAACCGTCAAATTTCATGAAGTGAGCAGCTAGGGGAGCGTAAGCATTGTCGGTCGAAGGCAGTACCCTATATACATGTGAGAAAGACCAGATACGCCATAATCCTTCACGAAGTATTTTGTCTGCAGCTCTTGCAGTTGAGTTCGTGTCGCGAAAGATCTGAAGTGCATCTCCGCCACTTCCTGCTCGCTCGACCTTTTCGAGTTTTGGAGCGAGCTCAATGAGGTACTCTCTCAACTCACGAGCCACATCCAAACGATCCAAGGCCATGACGGATCCATGTTTAATCAAACCGTAACAAGCTGAACTAGCTGCTTCTGGCAGGGGAACGGCTGCGCGTATGTTTTTCTCTCCAGCTAAGGATGAGAGCAAATCATCATATTGAGCCCTAAAATGCGAGGGAGCGGAGTTTTTTCTCTCTTCTACCTTTTGTTTGAGCTCATTTACGGCAGTGATGAATTTCTCCCGTGATTGGTTGATTGACTCAATGTCAGTCATCGTCTCTACGTCACCAATAAAAATTCCATAGGAAGAGAAGGGGCGAGGAGGGGCAGCTAGGGCAATTTTAAATCGTTGTGTATATTCAACTTCTCTTCGAGAGCGTCTCCACTTTCGACGAGGAGTTTTTACGGCTGCTCGCCAACAAATGACTCCTTTTCTTTCGTATGCAGTTCTATCGACCTGTCTTTGAAAGGCTACTCTGGCGTCCAACTTCTCTAAGGTGAAATCGGCCAGTCCTTCAGCTGCCATCATCGTTTGGGTTTCAGTTAGGTCAATGTACTTTCCAAATGCAAACTCACCACGAGCAGGAGCGTAGACAGCCTTGCGAAACATATGGAGGAGAGGTGAATCTTCGTTGCTCAGTTCCCTTTTTAATCTAACAACTGCTTCGTGGATTGCTGACTCGGCTATGAGTTGAGCTTTGTCACCGTCACGTGCTGCTGCAGTTTCGGCTGTTACCGAAGAGGTCAATCTTGATTGGAAAAAGGCTGCTGTGAAAAGAACAAAAATAACAGCAGCAACTATGACGAGTAATACGCCAGAGCCTTTTTTTTGCTCTAACTTGCTCGCTCTTCTCATCTGACTTCCCATCTATTTGTTTTGCTTGTGCTCCTAGCACAGTAGAACAAAAGCACCTTTCGTGCCAGCAGCGGCTTTTAGTCCTAATCTGCTCTTTGGGTACAAGCCTCATTTTAGGCTGTAAAGACATGCATACAGGGCAAAGTTTGTGTATGTGCAGAGATCTTTACATGAAGAAAATGGGAAGAAAAAAACAAGACCGGCCGCCAATGGCGACCGGTCTGAAGGGATTAAGGGGTAGCATATAGTTTGCGAGCAACTTTGCGAAAGTCTTCAGGAGGATTGAAACCGCTGAGGGGAGGTTCCTCGCCATCAATGCCTTTTTCCATTGTGCGAAGGAAGGAGAAGGTCTCAGCAGTGTATTCGTCTTTACAGGTCATAGCGTAATCAGAAGGAATGTACTCTTTGGGAGTGCTGTTGGGGAAACCAGGTACTTTGGCGAAAGTTTCGTCAGCAACTTGGATAGCACGTTTGTTGACTGGAAAAAGAGTGATGTGATGTGTAATCTCGTGCAAAGTAACGTGCAGTTTGTCATTGAAGAGCTCGATGATAGTTCCTTCTTCTGCTTCTTCAGCTGTTGTAGGAATGAGGGCCTGACCTTCCACGCCAATTTCAGAGGGCTTTTTGCCAATGAAGTAGTTGATTTTCAGATTTTTGGTTTCATTGGGTAGGTATTGTCTAGCACTTGTGAGAGCTTTTACGATGTCTTTGTCGCTGTAGTTTCCACCTAGCTCAATACCATATTTGTCTTTGAGTTCTTTGAGCTCAGCATTTTTGGTGATGGGACCACGTGGAGGATCAAGGTCGGTGCGAGGGCCGGGATCCTGACCGTTACCTGGTGCAGGAGGATTGCCAGATTCTTGACCTGTTGAGGGACCATACTGACCGTTGTCTTCGGGCCATTCTTGACCATTGCCACCTTGGCCGTACTGATCCTGACCATATGGGTCGCCCTGGCCATCCTGGCCACCCTGACCGTAACCACCCTGGTTGCCTTGACCATAAGGGTCGTCATATCCGCCACCCATACCCTGTTCTCCACCTTGTCCCAAAGAATTGGGGCCACCATTGGGGTTGTCCATATCAATACAGATCTCGCCATTGGGATTTTGTGTCATTGTCATTCCCTGGCCATCACAACCAACGATGAGTAGTGGTGTACAAAGGGCAACTACGAGGCTGATTTTTTTCATTGTTTTCATCTGAACTGCAACCTTCCTTCCGATTTTTATTGGCGCACGTCCCTCTTACAGCAGATAATGTGCCAAGGAATTGAAAGGTGCATTAAACAAGGGATTAGCTTCGTATTGAGGCGCATGTTTAGGGCAAACTGTGAAGTCTTCTGTACAGTTAACCAATAAGGGGTGTGAAGAAGTTTGCACAGGTCAGAGTTCTAGATTTGAACGGGGTCTCCCATTTTGGGTCAGTTTAGAGCTCGAGACCGATTATGGTTCCATTTCGCATAGCTCCAAATATGGAGTTCTCAAGCGTAAAGAGCGTGTTTACGAATGTCGTGCATGCAAGACGGTGTTGCTCGTTCTTGGAGCTGCCGACTACTAACAGTTCGCTTTCGATAGCAGCAAAACGGATGTTCTTTCTAACTAACATGGAGGTGAAGGTTCTTCGCCTACGTCCACCTCGAAGAGCACCACGGCCAAGTGATGTCTTTTTCGTTTCTATGGCACCGTTAGCTGTCAAAGTTATGGTCAAAAGGTGGGCTTGGCCAATGGGGACAATGCCTGTGCCTGGAGCTGTAACCATTAGGTAGACTTTCTCTCCACTAGCAATCATTCCTTCAACGCGAGTTTTGGCTGGAATAGGCAAGGTGTGTTTCTTTTCCATTACCAAAGTTCCATCATTAAAAGCTTTTAAAACAAAAAGTTCATTGTCTTTGGCTACTAGATATCTACTTTTTATCGTTACAGCTCTGACATGGGCCGAACCCTTTGATGAAAGTGTTATCGGTTTACCGATACTGATGGAGCCATCATTGGTTTTAGAGCCAACAATTGCCAAAAGAGTTTTGTTGCCAAAACAGCCAAGGAAACTGCTTCCACTAGTAACTAGAGCAAGGGGATAAGCATCAAGCTCAGTATGAAGTGTCGAAAAACTCTGCTCTTTGCTGTTTATTGCGCCCACAATCAATTTTTCGCCATCTGAACCAAGAACAAAGAGCGAAACTAGATCTTTTCCTATGGAAGCAGCCATAAAGGGACGATTGCTATGGCCAGGCGTCTCGACACGCCACTCTTTACTTTCGTCAAGCTCGTAAAGAGCTGGAGATGGGAAACGGGAAAACACCCACTGTTCAGTTAGTTTCTCTCCTATTTGGGGTACGAGTGTTTGCCAAAGAGTTTTTCGGTGGGCCAATGAAAGGCGCGTGAAAGTCACATTAGGTGTGTTGGCTATTATGACAACTCCACCTTCGCCGTTTTTACATGTCGTTCGATAATCGTAATAACCTTTTGTTCGAACCAAGGTAGTTCCATAGAACCAAAGAGGACGAAGCAAAAGACCTTCTGGAGTTGGCGCAAGAGTTAGTGCTGCTGAGTATCCTCTGTCCGTAGCGATGACGACAGTGTCCTCAAAAGTAGTTACATCACCCTCCAAATGGCATTCACGTCCTGGGATGTTGTGAGCATGGGGAAAAGTGAAGCGGCTGGTCAATCCTGGTCGTCCTGTTGCCTCAGCTATGGTTTTACCCTGCAATGCTAGGCGATAACGTATGCTCCCCTTTAGTGCACTACGTGGGAATCTGAAGGAACAATTGTTTCTCTCTACACCACTCTTGTTCAGTTTGTCACCAGTAGGAAGCAGAACAGTAACATCTACTGGTGCGCTGCCGTGGAGCTGCCAATTCAAGTGGAGTTGGCTCAAACCAAATCGGGCATCAATAGGTTTTTTGAGAACTGTTCTGGGTAAAATAAAGCTGTGCCGAGCCAGAGCTTTCTTGTCTTCTGAAACAAGCAAAATCAACTCTGAAGGCCCTTTTGCTACTGCTCCTGAAGCTACCCATCTTCCTCCCCTTCTCTCGAAGGTCCCAGTAGCGATAGATTTGGAGCCAAGCAACAACTGCCATTGCAGATCTATACCCCAGTTCCCTGGCAAGGTGAGAATGAAACCATCTGGCAGGGCTGCAAAATGGACACCTTTTTCATTCAATTTGCGTAAAGCTTTAGTAGGTGTAGTTTTTGGAGGGGAAGAGGCAAGCCAGATGGCTGTACAAACCAAAACAAAAAACAAGCTCAAGAGTGCAACTATCACTTTTCGGTTTGTCGATTTCTCCTTAATGGGAGTTGCAGCTACAGTGAACTGAGGTCTTTTTTGTGTCTTTCTGATATGTGTCTTTTTGCTTCTGCCTTTTACGGACTCAATGAAAGCAATCAAGGCTTTGCCATCTTTTGGGCGCAGGGCAGGGTCAAATTGACAGCATCTATCAATGATTGCATATAAGTCTTCAGGTATGTTCTCGTCTAATTCAGGTCTTTGCCAATCACCTTTCGCAAGATGATTGAACATAGTCATCAAGTCGGTTCTATTAAGGCCATGAAGGTTTCTATTCGTCAGCATGTAATGTAACAACAGACCAACCTGATAAATATCTGACTCAGTTGTAGCGCCTTCACCCATCAATACTTCTGGAGCTAGAAAGGCTGCTGTACCAACCACATGTTTAGTTTCTGTGAGTCGTGTTTCATCGATAGGCAGGACTAATCCAAAATCCATTAGTCTGAATTTGCCATTAATGTCCTCAAAGACATTTGCCGGTTTTATGTCACGATGGAGAATTTTGTTTTCATGTAAATACTCCAATGCTTCAGCCATTTCTTTGGCAAGTTTTCGTGCATCAGCAGAGGACATTACATCACCACAATGGAGGCGGCGTTCCAGATCCTCGCCGCGAATGTACTCTTGCACGATATATGGAGCTGCTACTTCTATATCAACTTCGAAAACTTCGGCAAGGGAGGGATGGTTCAAACGTCCGAGAACTGCAGCCTCACGTTTTAGTCTCTGCAGCAGTTCTTTGGCTGCCATACCAGATGCAGTGTGTAACATTTTGATGGCAACGTCGCGTTTTAATCTTGTGTCTTTTGCTAGGAAAACGGCTCCCATGCCACCTGTGCCAAGTAGACGGTCTACTACGTAGCGACCATTTTCACCAAAAGTATCCCCTTTGTTCACTGAAACATCTCCTCTTTCCCTGCAGTATACGTCTTGTATACCGACTGGGGAAAACCGTTATGATAGTCTGGTAAAGAATATAAGGAGTCAAGATGAAGTCTTTTTGGTTGGCTATCGAAGGGTTGGGCGAAGAAGGTCCTCACCGTTGCCTCTATCCCCTCAGCAAAGGCACGATTACCATAGGTCGCAGTGAAGAGTGCGACATTGTCGTACAAGGTGGCAAAGTTTCTCGTAAACACGCCGAAATCACACTCACTGACGAGGAACTCAGTTTTAGAGATCTCGGAAGTGCTGCTGGTGTATTCCTCAATGGAACTATGAAAACAGAGGGGGTTCTCACTACTGGTGATGAGTTTGTTATCGCCCGTGTTAGTTTCAAAGTATCTGACTCTCCCGATGAGCTGCCTGCCCCACAGCCTGTAGCTGCAAGTGGAGAGGGTAATTGGCAACACTTTGACGCCTTTTTGACCAAACTTCGTGAATCTACAGATCCCCAAGATTTGCTCGAACGACTGCTTCTTGGTCTCGTTGATATTCTCGGTGCCGAACGCGGTTTTGTTTTGCTCAAAGCCAATGATGCAGGTCGCCTTGAAACTGTCGTCTCTCACCAACTGGGAGACACAGAGGAATTTCTTTCCATCTCCAAGACTGTTTATCAACGTGCTCTCGACGAGATGGCCACCGTATTTATTGGAAACACTCTCGAAGATCGTTGGTACATGGCAAACACTACTCACACTTTCTCTTCGCCACGATCTATCGTTTGTGGCCCCCTTGTTGCGGGTGGAGAAGCCATTGGAGTCCTTTACATTGATGGCTCTACCAATCTGAATAGGGAACGCCTCACTTTCTTCGATAATGTGACCAGTCTTTCTTCGGAGCTCCTTTCTGCCACGAAGACCCGTAAACGTTTGTTGGCAGCACGAGGTGCTATTGCAGCTCTCTCTTCTTTGTCTTGGGAGGGTGACAAACTCATATTGGGGAATGGTGAGAGTGCCCAGAAACTGAAGCAGCATCTCGAATTGGCTGCCTCGCAGGATGTTTCTGTGCTCATTACAGGCGAAACAGGTACTGGAAAAGAGATGGTTGCCCGTGCACTTCATCGCCTCAGTCCTCGAGCACATGGTCCTTTCGTGCCCGTTGATTGTGCTTCTCTGGCCCGAGACATTGTGGAAGCAGAGCTTTTTGGAGCTGAAAAGGGCGCATTTACTGGTGCAGTTGAACAACGAATTGGACGCTTCGAATTGGCAACTGGTGGCACACTCTTCCTTGATGAGCTCGGTGAATTGCCAATGGATATACAGACAAAGCTGCTCCGTGTCTTGCAAGAACGAATGGTAACCCGCCTCGGCGGAACGGAGCCCATCAAATTGGACTTCCGTCTCGTTTGTGCAACTAATCGCGATCTCGAAAGTGAAGTTCAAGAAGGTACCTTTCGTCAGGATCTCTTTTACCGAGTCAATGTCTTCCGCCTTCAGCTAGAGCCTCTTCGAGTAAGGCGAGACGCTATCATGCCCATGGCCAAATACTTCTTGGATACCTTTGCCGCCAGATTTGCTCGAGCTTTCGAAGGTTTTTCTGCAGAGGCAGAGTCAACTTTGCTCAACCACCACTGGCCAGGAAACGTGCGAGAGTTACGTAACGCCATTGAAAGAGCAGCCCTCGTCGAAACGTCAGCAAAAGTAAGGCCAGAGAGCCTTCCATTGATGGCGCCAGCCAAGTCACCATCGACTGATGTTGGTCGTTTTGATGACATGCCAAGAGATTTCAAATCAGCAAGAGACTTTTTCGAGCGAATATTCATCGAACGTAGTCTGAAGCTGAACAAAGGTAACGTCTCAGCAGCAGCTCGAGAGACTGGTCTCACAAGAAGAACCATCTATAACAAAATCAACGCCCTCGGACTCAAAGCGGAAGAATGAAAAAAAGACCGGGTCCATTTGGACCCGGCAATCGGACTGAGTATGGGGAGGTTGGTGTTCAGAATTCGTTGATAGCACCGTCAGCTTCGTCGTCAACGTCTAGGAACGCTGACTTATATACAGGGAATGTGCCAACTTGGATTGAGTACCTGTATTGCTGAACTGGAGTCTTTTAGGTCCGAACTAGACCATTTGGGGTCAAAGTGGATTGTGCACCCAGTTTCGCCCCTGTGAAATCAGATTCACACTATTGTGTTCTATCCAACACAACTCGAAAACCGATGGCGTAGTGGCGGTCCGATGCCAAACGTCCAGAACGGTGGGAAGCTCGACAACGACTTTTTATTGTGTTGTCCATTCCGCCACGTACAATTCTGGATTTACTCTTTCCATCTAACCAGGCTGAACCATCTGAAGGAGCACCTTTGTAATCACCGTGCTGTATGTCTTGGCACCACTCTGCCACGTTGCCCAGCATGTCATAGAGACCCCAGGCGTTTGGTTCTTTCAGTCCACCAGGGTGGATGGTTGCTTTGTCAGGCGAGCCACACCAGGCAATCTTCTCTAGTTGCCCATATGTTTGGCCAGTAGTGGAAGCTTTGCATGCATATTCCCACTCAGCTTCCGACGGTAATCGGTATGCCAAATCCTTTTTTAGTAGTCCTTTGGACTGTTCGCGTCTCGTAAGTGAATTGCAAAAATTCCTGGCCTCGGCCCAACTCAATTCTGTTACAGGGAGCTTGTCATCCTTCATTGGTCCTTTTGCCAATCCAGTGATGGCTTTGTACTGTCCCTGAGTCACTTCAAAGGCTCCCATCCAGAAACCTCTTTCG
>CAZXTJ010000019.1:11175-28997 GCA_964643655.1 uncultured bacterium | reverse complement strand
GTCTGTGAGGGAAGGAAAAGGCGGAGTCAAGTTGGATGCAACCAAATGTATTGGTTGTGGACATTGCAAGGAAGCTTGTGCCGTTGGTGCCGTCTTTTGGGACGACGGAGCAGGCAAGCCAGTGATCTGTCGTTACTGCGGGTATTGTGCGAAATATTGTCCTCACGGTGTTTTGGCCTTTGAAAAGGGAAGGGGAGGTAAAGCCTAATGTTGAACAACGACACTTTGGAAAACGTCCTCTTTATAGATATGACGACCAAGTCTTACCATGTGGAACGACGGCCAGATTTGTTCCAAGAGACTCTCGGTGGTGCAGGTGCAGCTATCCGTTTGCTTTCGGAAAACTGTAAAGAAGGTTGTGACCCCTTGGGCCCAGACAACGCCATTGTTTTGGCCGTTGGTGCCCTCACCTCTCACTATCCTCTTTGTTCAAAAACCATAGCCATGTTCAAATCGCCACTAACTGGCAATTTGGGTGAAAGTCATTGTGGTGGTCGTTCGGCTGTTTCTATTCGCCTGGCTGGTTATGGTGCCATTGTCATTACAGGCAAGTCTGAAGTGCCTCTTTATCTTGCCATCCATGGCGACAAAGTTCACTTTCGCGATGCATCCACTATGTGGGGGATGAATGGCGTCGGTACAGTAGGGCGAGTAATGCGCGAGAACGAACCAATGGCAGGTATGCGTTCCATTATGCGCATTGGTCGTGGTGGGAAAAAGCTTGTCAAATATGCCTGTGTGACAACTGAGACTTTTCGTCATTTTGGTCGCTTGGGTCTTGGTGCAGTTTTTGGCTCCAAGATGTTGCAGGGAATAGCCGTCAGTGGACGACGTGGTCTTCCTCTCAAAGATATGAAGGAATATCGCAAAGTCTATAAAGAGATATATGACGCAGCTGTCGAGTCTCCTCTAATGAAGAAGTACCACGATTTGGGTACGCCAGTTAATGTTAGGCCACTTCAGGAGTTGGGCGGATTACCCACGCGAAATTTGCAGGCTTCCAAGATAGAGGGCTGGGAAAACATATCAGGCGAACATTATGCGGAAGAGTACCTTGGTCGACGATTGGCCTGTGCTCATTGCCCAGTCGCTTGTATCCACATAGCCGCATTGCGCGAGCCCTATGACGACGAACCCTATTTTTACAAGACTTCAATGATTTCTTACGATTACGAACTCATATATGCTCTAGGAACCATGTTGGGCGTAACAGATAGTGAAGGTTTGCTCAAGCTTCTAGACGAAGTAGAAGAATGGGGCCTTGATGCCATGAGTGCAGGTGTTGTCCTCGCTTGGGCTACTGAGGCATTGGAGAAAGGCATCATTACAGAAGAGCATACGGAGGGTATCAAGCTTCAGTTTGGTGACTGGAAATCTTATATGGAGGCTTTGGAAAAAGTCGTAGAACAGCCCAATGAGTTTTATGAAGCCTTGGCTGATGGAGTCGAGATAGCATCGGCCAAATATGGCGGCCAAGAATATGCTCTCGCTTTTGGTAAAAATGAAATGCCCGGATATCACACAGGTCCTGCAAGCCACATAGGTTACCTAGTTTCAGCGCGCCACAGTCATCTTTGTAATGCTGGTTATTCCATAGATCAGGGGGTACTCATCGAGGACGAAGATGCCCGTGAGCCTGCAAAAATAGCCAGCAGAATGATCAAGGAAGAGTCGTGGCGACAGGTCTTGTCGAGTTTGGCCATCTGTTTCTTTGCTCGAAAACTGTATTCGGCAGAGATAGTAGAGAAAGCCTTGGCGACGGTTGGTTTTGACAAGAATGAGGAAAAACTCAAAGAGCTGGGTGAAAAAATTTATCGCGAAAAGTTCGCCTTCAAAAAGCGTGAAGGTTTTGATTTCGCTCAGCTACGAATACCGAGCCGCATATTCGAAACCTCAAATCCAGTTGGTGAATTTGATGAAAAATTCATTCGCGAGGCAATCGAATGTGTGCGAGCTTTTCACGAAGAATGAGTGATAAATGAGCAATAATTACACTTTGAAAGATTTTCTCGCCCATCTAGAGGTGTTGAAACAATTGGGACCTTTGGGTGATGTGACCAATCTAATACCTGGCATGGCAACGATTACTGACGCAACAGAGGTAGGATTGTTGAATGCCAGCATTATGTTAGAACGAGCAGAGGCCATTATTGCAGCCATGACTAATGAAGAGAAACTGGAACCTCTGTCTCTAGGAGAAGAACGTTGTTCAGAGATAGCTCAAAAAAGCGGTCTGACTTGCGAGGATGTTAAGAACTTCCTTCAGCAGTTCGAGCATGCTCAAGAGGTAATGGGGAAACTGAATGAAATGGATGAGCACAAGACTTAAGGGCATTTGCATTATGCACCCAAATGGTGTACGTTTGTTGTAATTATGGGTACTAATGATAGTGCATACACCTCAGGTTCTTCCATCGAACCACTCGTTGCCCTCTTTGGCAAGGTTCGACGGACTATTCTCTCTATCCTCTTTTCCCGTCCTGAAGAGGATTTTTATGTGCGGGAATTGGCCAGAATGGTTGATGGCGGCCAAGGTGGAGTGCAGAGAGAATTGAACCGTCTCTTCGAGGCAGGTTTAGTTCAGCGTCGCCGCCGCGGTAGGCAGTTGTTTTACCGTGCAAATCGTGAAAGTCCACTTTTTGCGGCACTCCTTCAGCTCGTTGAGCCTTCAAAACAAAAGAGTAGCAGTGGCGTTGAGGGAAAGAAGCTGGAAACAGAAGCACTTTCTTGGTTGCGACAACAGAAGCCTTATATTGGGTGAGTTGACTCGACGGTTTAAGAAAATCGAGCTCGGCAGATGAGAACCAGCGTGAAGAAGAACCCACCTGGTGGGCCAATGAGCAATGACAATGTCAGCAAACCGAAATCTGCAGCCAGACTTCGTTCTTTAGCCACTGGAGTAGCGACATTTAGCTCTTGATTTGTCATTATTATGCCTTCCGCTTTTTTCTTTCGCCGTAAAAATTATACCGTAGGTAGTACTTTTTGACTAGTGTATTACACTTTTTTGGCCGATCTTACTGCCACTCCAGCAATGGCCTTTAATAAATCAGAAGGCTTTTGATAAAAAATGCCAAGAACCGCGCTCAGACGCCTTGACAGTATATAAAGCGCATGATAATATTGCGCGCTTCCCGGCGTAGCGCCGGGTGTATTTTGTTTGCTTGTGTTTTTTAGACAAGGAAGAGTGGAACAGTGTTTCAGTCGTTAAGAGAGCGGCTTAGCAAGACATTTAGAGACGTCACTGGTAAGGGAAAACTTACTGATGACAATGTCAAACAAGCCGTACGAGATGTGAAGATGGCGCTGCTCGAAGCTGACGTCAATTTTCGTGTCGTAAAGGACTTTACAAAACACGTTCGAGACAAATGTCTTGGTATGGAAGTTCGTCCTGGGCTGAATCCTGGCCAACAATTCATCAAGGTCGTTCACGAAGAACTCGTTGATGTCATGGGCAAAGAAGCTGTTCCAATCACACTTGCCTCTCAACCGCCAAGTATCTGTATGGTTGCTGGTCTCCAGGGTTCTGGTAAAACGACAACCATCGGCAAACTTGCCAATTTGATGAGGAAAAAGAAACATCGCAAACCTTTGCTGGTGGCTGCAGATGTATATCGTCCTGCTGGTATCGACCAGCTCGAGACCATTGGCAAACAGCTCAGCATTCCTGTCCATACGGATAGGAACAAGCTCGAGCCTGTTCATATCGCCACTGGTGCCATAGATTTGGCCATTGAAAAAGGGCACGACTTGGTAATCGTCGATACGGCAGGCCGTCTGCACATAGACGAAGAAATGATGGCTGAATTGGATCAAGTCAAAGCCGCTATCGTGCCTCACGAAATTTTGCTCGTCGTTGATGCAATGACTGGTCAAGAGGCAGTAAATGTGGCCAAGACTTTCCACGAACGTCTCGATGTTACGGGTGTGGTTCTCACTAAACTCGATGGTGATGCTCGTGGTGGTGCAGCTTTGTCTATCCGCAAGGTGACTGGTTGCCCAATCAAATTCGTTGGTATGGGTGAAAAACTCGATGCCATCGAACCTTTCCATCCTGACAGGATGGCTCAGAGAATTCTCGGTATGGGTGACGTCCTATCTCTTATTGAGAAAGTCGAATCTACATTCGATGAAGGTTCAATGCAGAGTATGCAGGACAGACTTCTGGCCGATGATTTTAACCTCCAAGATTATCTCGATCAGTTGCGAGCTATGCAGCGGTTGGGACCCTTGGGTGAAATTATGAAGATGATCCCCGGTGTATCCAGTTTGATGGATAGACCAGAGGTCAATCTCGATGACGCTGGTGCCATGTTGAAACAGGCAGAGGCGATCATCAGCTCCATGACGAAAAAAGAGCGGCGCAAACCCTCCACTCTCAATGGCAGCAGGCGAAAGCGTATTGCCAGGGGGTCTGGCGTTCAAGTGCAAGACGTCAATCAGTTGCTCAAACAATTCGACATGGCGAAAAAGATGATGGGACAGGTCAAAAAGCTCGGTAAGGGCGGTTTTGGCAAACGTAAAATGAAAGGTTTCAAGGGTATGAATTTCCCCTTTGGGTAAATCATTACCTTTGATGTTAGAACACGTTAACTAGGAGGAACGAATGGCTGTATCCATACGACTCAAGCGCGGTGGGCGAAAGAAAAAACCCTTCTACCGCATCGTAGCTTCTGAAGGATCGTCGCCACGCGACGGGCGTTTCATCGAGATCCTCGGTGTTTATCAGCCCATTTTTGAACCGGCAAAAGTTGAAATCAAAGAAGACAGAATGATGCACTACCTCAAGAATGGTGCTCGCATTTCACCTACAGTGAAAACAATCTGTCAGAAGCAGGGTATTGAAGTACCCAAAGCTTGTTGCCAGAAAAAGAAGACTCACGCCAAAAAGAAAAAGAAAGACTAGTTAGCTGACGCCTTTTGGGCACGAGGACAAAGATGAGCGGTAACGAATATCAAGTGATAGGAAAAGTAGTGGGTGCCCACGGTATTAGTGGTGAGCTCAAGATTTTTCCACTTACTTCGTGGCCAGATCGTTATTTGTCCCTCGAACGCTGTTTTATTGAAAGTGCTTCTGGTATGGACGAATGGTCTGTGGAAGACAGCCGTCTTCACGGAAAGAAATTCGTTTTGTTAAAACTGGAAGGATTGGATGATAGGACAGCAGCCGAAGGTTTCAAGGGCCGCATGGTTCACGTACCCAAGTCTGAGCGAATTGAAGTGGAAGAGGGAACATATTACCTCGACGATTTGATTGGCTGTAAGGCTGTCGATGACGAAGGAAAAGAGATTGGCTCTATTGTCGATTTCAACGAATACGGTGGTTCAGGACTGCTCGTCATTAAATTGGCGAAAGGTCGCAAAATCGACGTACCCTTCGTTGATCAGTATGTGGACAATGTGTCCATAGAAGAGCAGAAAGTCGTCCTTAGCAATATGTGGCGAGCTCTGCTCAACATGGAAGAGGCCTGAGTGTCATGCGTGTTGATGTGGTCACCATATTCCCAGAAATCTTCAAACCTGTGCTCGAATCCAGCATCATTGGTCGGGCATTGAATAGAGAGCTTCTGGACGTGCGGTGCCATGACTTGCGTGATTGGACGACGGACGCACACAAATCTGTCGACGACTACCCTTATGGTGGAGGCGGAGGTATGGTCATGATGGCTGAACCATTCTTCTTGTTCCACGAACAACTCGAAAAAGAGTTGGGTGAGCGACCATATGTGGTCATGATGTCTGCTAGGGGCAAACCCTACCAGCAGTCTGATGCCTTCAGACTAGCCAAAAGAGATCAAATGACCATCTTCTGTGGCCACTACAAGGGAATTGATGCTCGTGTGGACGAGCTCGTCGACGAAGAGGTTAGTATGGGCGACTTTGTTCTTTCAGGCGGTGAAATTCCAGCAATGGCTATCATCGACTCAGTCTGTCGACTGTTGCCTGGTGCTGTTGGCGACCATTCATCAATAGCTGGTGACTCTTTTTATGAGGGTATTTTGGGACCACCGGAATACACTAGGCCCGAAGAGTTTCGTGGCCGAAAAGTTCCAGAGGTCCTTGTTGGTGGCAATCATGCCTTAATTGAAAAGTGGCGTCGTGAGACGGCCCTGAAACTGACGAAAGAGCGACGTCCTGATTTGCTCGCAAAGATGGACGATAAGCCCCAAGTTTGTAAGTAGTTGTGATGGCTCTTGGGTCATCACTAGAGGAGGAAGACAATGGACTTCATTCAGCAGCTCGAAAGAGCCGAACTCAAAAAACTCGAGGGTAAAGATATTCCCGAGTTTCGTCCTGGTGACACTGTCAAGGTGCACGTGAAGGTCATCGAAGGTGACAAAGAACGTATCCAGGTCTTCGAAGGTATCTGCATTGATAGAGCCCATGGTGGTATGCGCGAGAGTTTTACTGTTCGTAAAATCTCTGGTGGTGTCGGTGTTGAGCGTAACTTCCCGCTCCATTCACCCATCGTGAGCAAAATCCAGGTAGTTCGCAAAGGTAAAGTATCACGCAGCAGACTTTATTACTTGCGTGATCGCATTGGCCGCAAAGCTACCAAGGTCAAAGAGCAGGCCCTCGGTAAGAAGAAAAAAGAAGCCAAAAAAGGTACTGCTAAATCGGCGCCCAAGGCCGAGGCAAAGTCCGAGTAAGGCTGCGCGGAAGCTGCTAACATGGCAGCAAGCGACACGTGGCTTAATGGGCTCGCCCTCATCCACGGTTCTGAGAAATGGACCGAGGAGCGTTTGTGCTACAACTCCATTATTGGTGTTGGCAAAGTAACCATTGAGGGCGAGTGTGTGGACCATTCCATTCAACAGGTCCAGATTAATCACCTCGTTGGGGGGAGGGCTGTACACCTTGATGTCATCCCTGTATCACGAGGTAAATTTACGCTACCCATCCAACTTTATAGAGGCCACAACGAGATAGTATGTAGCCCTTTTGATGCTTCTGAACGTACTTTTTCCATTCGAGTGATTTTCAAGAGTTGTTGGCGTGAATGGTTGGAGACGTTCATTTGTTCTGTTATGTTCGCTTTGATCATAAAGACATTCGTTGTGCAGCCATTCTACATACCTTCTGAGTCAATGGAGAACACCCTCAAGAGGGGCGATCGCATTATGGTTAGCCGTTTTGATTATCTGCTCCGCTCTCCTTCTCGTAAGGATGTAATCGTCTTCGAATACCCCAAAGAAAAGAGAAGGTATTTCGTCAAGCGCGTAATTGGCTTACCCAACGAGAAGTTGGAAGTCATCGAAAGACAGGTTTATGTCAATGGGCGTGTCTTGCACGAAGACTATTTGAAACCTGTCAATAAAGAGTTAGAAGGTATCTCGTCTCTAGACTCTCTAAATGATCTTCGCACAGTCAAACCTTCCAACTACTTCGTAATGGGTGACAATCGTGATGCCAGTGAAGATAGTCGCTCTTGGGGTACTGTACCCAATCACAAAATGGTTGGTCGTGCAGCTTTCGTTTGGTATCCATGGAACCGGATGAGGTGGCTACCATGAGCGGTAAAGGCGCTCGTAATCGCCGAGACAAAGTGCGTGGTCAGGTTCATACCATTCGCAAAAATTTGCAAGGTGCTTCCATTATTCTCGAAGTACGTGATGCTAGAACACCTGCTTTGTCTGCTGTAGACAAAATGTTGGGTAACCAAGGTAAAAAGAGAACAGGTGTCGTACTGACCAAAACAGATTTGGCTGACGAGAAATGCACCAATGCCTGGATCAAACAATTAGAGAAATCTGGACGGCCAGCTTTGGCCGTAGATTTGACTAAAACCAAAGGTTTGGGAAAGAAACTCAAAGCTTTCGTCAAAGCTTTGTCAAAAGGTGCAAAGTCTGCTTTGGGTGTTGCGAGAGTTGCTGTTGTAGGACTTCCCAATGTTGGTAAGTCAACATTGATCAACAGATTGCTTGGTCGTAATAAAGCGCCCACAGGTGACAAACCTGGTATTACAAAAGGCAAACAATGGGTACGTATTTCTGACGATATCTTTATCCTAGATACACCTGGTGTCATTCAGTTGTTTGCTGGAATGGAAAAGAAACTAGGACCAGAGTTCTTCAAATTGGTTCTATGCAATGTAGTTCCAGCTGGCCAATATGAGGACATAAACATTATCGAAGAGATGCTCGTTTATTTAAAAGAAACGAGAAATATGTGGCCCTTCGGTAAATATCATGAAGAGATCTTCGAGCAAATGTGGAGAGGATCTCCCATTGAAGATGTCTTTGCTGATTTTGCTGTCAAAAGAAACTTGCTCATCAAAGGCGGGGAAGCTGATGTGGCTGGCGCTGCTCGCATTATGCTCGCAGATTTTCGTAAAGGAAAGATGGGGCGTATTACCCTCGATGAGTTAGACAGTCCTACGGAGCAAGTCCAAAGTGAGTAATGGTAGTGGTCGGCGTTCAGATTCAAACGCTGGTAAAGGGGGGCAGAAGCGACTGCCACTTTTGCCCATCTTTGTCACATTTCTCGTCGTCTTTCTTGGATTGGCTTGGGATTGCCTTGCTCCAACAAAAGGAAGCTGGAAAGCCAATTCAATTGCAGCTCAAGATGTTTTCGTCAAAGAGCCAATATCCTTCCACTGGAAAGGTAAAGAGTTCAAGCTTCTCACTGGTGAGGTCGTTGTCAGAAGAGGTAGCCGCATCAGTTCAAGAAGTGCTGCAATTTTGAGCAAACTTCAAAAAGAGCAAGAAAAGCGTCCTCTACCCAACATTTTTGGCATTCTCATCATTCTCTTGGCATTGACTACAGTGTCAGCAGTATATGTGGCTCGACGTGCACCAAAATCTTTGGAATCACGAGAGCGACTATTACTCTTTCTCGTTGCACCTTGTGCTGCTGTACTGTCCATCAAATCATTGATTTTAGCCGGCGCAGAACCTGGTGTTCTCATACTGCTAAATCCAATACCTGCTACAACCATTCTCTTGTCCCTTGTCCTGGACCAAGAAATGGGTGTAGCTGCAGTAGTATTCTTAGCGCCAATCTTTGGTTTGTTGAGTGGTATCTATGGCAGAGGAACAGCTCTTACTTATGCCCTTCTCGGTGGAGTCATCGGTGCCTTGAGCGTATCACCAAGAAGGTCACAACGTCACGACATACTCAAAGCCGGCACAGCCGTAGGAGTATTGAATGCAACTGTGCTCTTGGCTTACAACCTGCTAGATCATTTGCCTGGTTCTCTTGCCAATTATGAAGCCATTTATGGTTGGTGTTTACCAGGTTTCTTCAATGGTGTGATTAGCGCTATTCTCGTTGTGGGTGTCGTTCCATTGTTGGAGAGATCTTTCAAAGTGACGACAACAACTACTATGCAAGAGCTCACTAGTCCTTCACGCCCTCTCTTGCAGCGACTAATCAATGAGGCTCCAGGTACTTATCACCATTCGACGAATGTTGCTTATTTGGCTGAGGGGGCTGCCAAAGAAGTTGGTGCTGATGCAGCGTTAGCGAAAGCGGCTGCTTATTATCATGATGTAGGAAAACTGAAACGACCCTATTTCTTTACTGAAAATCAAATGGGTGGTGTGAATTATCATGACAATCTATCACCCCATTTGAGCAAGTTAATCATTACATCCCACACCAAAGACGGTGCTGAATTGGCCAAAAAAGCCAAGCTTCCTGCTCCCATTAGAGACATCATTGTCCAACACCACGGTACAGATTTGGTTCATTTCTTTTATCACGGAGCAAAACAAAAAGAGGGCAAAGGTGCTGTCGAAGAGCACACCTTCCGCTATCCTGGACCAAAACCGCAGACAAAAGAGGCTGCTGTCGTCATGTTGGCAGATGCAGCAGAAGCTGCCTGTCGAAGTTTGGAGAAACCAGCTCCAACAGCCATCGAGAAGATGGTTACCAAGATTACGAATGATAGATTTGTAGATGGTCAGTTCGATGAATGTGAATTGACGAAAAAGGACATAGAGAGAATTGCAGATAGTCTTTCTCACAATCTTTCTGGAATGTATCATTCTCGGATTAGTTATCCTGAAGAGGATGAGCTGCTGGCGAAAAAAGTTGAAAAGGCTCAGGAGGCCCAATGAAAAGCAAATCGGTGAAAAGCAGACTTTCACTATGTTTGGACGTCGATTATGTCGTGGTAACCGAACGTTTCAAAGAGGCTTTTGAGTTTTTGGCCGATGAAGTTGGCATACCAGCAGGTCACAAGGTGGAGATGATAGTTGCACCATCAGATAGGATGAAAGAGCTCAAGCTCGAGCATTTCGGTATTGAGGTCGACACCGATGTCATTGCATTCCCAACGGATTTTCCCGAACTTCCTGATGGCGTCTCATCATTGGCAGGCGAATTGTTCATTGGCGCTGAGATGATAATGCGCAATGCGAGGGAAGAGGGTTGGTCCTTTTCTGAAGAGTTTTGTTTTGTCGTTGCCCACGGATTATTACATTTAAAGGGATGGGATGATGGAACAGATTCGGATAGAAGAGCAATGTTTGCCGAACAGGAAAGACTGCTACGCCTATTACGGGGAAAAGATTTTGACCTCACTGGTCTCGTACGCTTGAGAAAAGTTTCACAAAGGGAGCTGATGGTCTGGTGACTCCCTTTGAGGTGTCCGCACTCGTTGTCTGTTTTTTATTGTCCATAGTCTTTTCTGCCTCTGAAGCAGCTCTTTTGTCCATGACTACAGCCAGTTTCAATGAAGCGCTCACTACATATTCTAGACGTGCTTCTCTTTTGGAAAAGCTGCTCTCTAGACCTCGAAATCTCATGGTCACAATCCTCGTCGCCAATATGGCAGCCAACACATTGCTCGTGGCAATTGTTGCCAATCACTTTATTGCTCTATATGGGCTGCTGCGTGGATTTGCCATATCTGTCATTGTTTTGACAGCTGTAGTTGCTTTGTTTGCTGAGATTTTTCCAAAGGTGCTAGCTACCAAATTCCCCGTTGGAGTAGCAATGTGGACGGCATATCCCGTCTATTTCATCTCTTGGCTGACTGCACCAATCATCGCGGTCACAGACGGTTTTTTGGCTCTACTAGTTCGACCTGATGAAGAGATACCTACAGAAAGAAATCTGACAGAAGAAGAGTTGAAGACATATCTCATCCTCAGTCGTCGAGAAGGAGTCATTGCCGCAAGTGAAGGAGAGATGATCTTTTCTGTCTTTGATTTTTCCGACACTCTCGTTCGCGAAGTCATGACTCCAAGGACAGAGATTGATGCTCTTCCGGAAAATGCAAGTATTGATGATGTTTTGGAGTGTTTGACTCATGTACATCGCTCGCGTATACCTGTCTACAGGGAGCACCTCGATGAAGTAGTTGGAGTGGTCAACGCAAAGGATCTCATTCCTTATGTCGTTGGCGACAGAAAAAGAGAACACTTTAAAATGTCTCATCTCATTCGCTCCCCCTATTTTGTTCCAGAGGTTATGAAATGTGACGATTTATTGCGGGATTTACGTCAGAGAAGACTAACCCTTGCTGTGGTAGTGGACGAATATGGCGGGACTGCAGGCATTATCACCATTGAAGATTTGTTGGAAGAGATTTTTGGCGAGATTCAAGATGAGACAGACAAAGAAGAAGAACAAAAGATAATTCCCCACCCTCAGGGCGATGGCTGGTTAGTAGATGCTCGTTTACACATTGACGAGGCAAATAATGACCTACCTTTGGAGATACCTTCTGGTGAATTCGATACCATTGGCGGTTTAGTTTTCGACAGGATTGGCCATCTGCCTGTCGTTGGAGATCAAGCTTTCATTGATGATTACATTTTCCGTGTTCACGATATGGATGGTCACCGAATCAGTAAGTTAGAGATTCTGCGAAAGGCGAAATCATGACTTTTGCAGATGGACTGGTACTTGTTGGTGAGTTTTTCCTTTGTCTGCTGGGAGTTGCTTTTTTCACTGGTTTCGAAAGTGCCTTTGCAGCAATGAACAAGGTCAAGTTGCGCCACAAGGTAGAGCAAGAGGTCTATGGCGCTGATTTCTTGGAGCTCCTTTATAACAATAGAGAGAAGTTCCTTGGTTTCACCCTAGTAGGAATGACCTTGGCATTTGTTGGCGGTACAGTTGTTGCCGTCGAGTTCTTTCGCGGTCTCAAAGTAACGGGAGTGATTAGTGCCCGTTGGGTAGAGCCAGCTGCTGCTCTTGCTGTAATGCCCTTGATGCTTATGTTCGGAGAGTTATTGCCTCGTACATATGCCCGAAGGTATGCCGACAGAGCCGTTTTTTATTTTGTTCGCCCTGTCATGGTCACATATGCCTTTTTTTATGTACCTCTCGTTATTTTCACTAGTGGTGTCACGAGACTCTTTATGTGGATATTGGGCACGGAACGTTCAGGCCTCGAATTGAGAGCATCCAAGGAAGAGCTACGCCTTCTTGTCCGTTTGGGTGAGAAAGAGGGCATAGTCGAAAAGGACGAAAGTGAACTCATCGAATCCATCTTTGATTTCCAAAGAAAGACTGCCGGTGAGAGTCTCACTCCCCGAGTAGATGTAAAAGCTTTGCCTAAGACTTCGACTGTGGGAATGGTCGCCAGAATGATTGGCGAGACTGGCCACTCACGCATTCCCATATTTGAAGAGGACTTGGATCATATAGTAGGTATAGTTCACGCCTATGATGTGCTTACATCCAATATCAAGGCAGATGCTTCCGTTGAAAGTATCGTAAAAAAAATAGCCTCAGTTCCAGCTAGCAAGTCTCTCACCGTTCTCTTGAGAGAGTTTCAGGCAACGAGAAACCATATGGCCGTTGTCGTGGGCGAGCACGGTGAAACAGTTGGTCTCATTACAATGGAAGATGTCTTAGAGGAAGTCGTTGGCGAGATTAGGGACGAATATGATGCAGAAGAGTCGGCTATAGTGATGGTCTCTCCTTCTGTATATTTAGTCGATGCTCGCGTCAGTCGCTCTGAATTCGAGAGAGAATTTAGCATTGAGCTTCCAGATGACTCTTATGACACCTTTGGTGGATTTTTATTACATCTTTGGCGGCGTATCCCTAGCCGAGGTGAAGAAAAACAATATGGAGGCCTCTCCATATCTATAGTGAAGGCCGATGCCCACAGAGTCCATCAGGCCCGTGTAATCGAATTGCCAACGAAAAAAAAGTCGATCAGTGAGCCTCCAGAAGGCGACTCAGAGAAAAATCTTACAAAAAACGCTGATGAGGCCTAAATCTGTCAGGTTTGCCTACCGATACCAGTAGAGAACCCTGCACGGAGTCCGGCACGGATCATTTGTCTGTTTGTTTTGCCGGCTGAAATAAGGAGGTCTCCGCGTGACCCATAAGAGAGTAGCTTTGGTGCTTCTAGGGGGAAGTCTTCTGTTACTCACTCCCTTCTTGATTAGTTTTTCTCAAGGTGTCGAGAAGTCTATTTTCTCAGCAATGGCTACATTGACTGATGTAAAAGAGACGCTCGACGAAAAACTGATTCTGATGAGTGATTTGTATCTCAGCCTTGATACAGCTCCGGCTGATCAAAGGGCTAAGAAGGCCCAAGAGGCGCACAAACACTATAAATATGCAGAGGATGTTTATAAGTTATCCTCTTCTTTCATTGCTGCAAGTTCCAAACGTTATCCACGCTATTCGACTTTCTGGCAAAGATACAAAAAACGTTTGGGCACTACGTGGGCTGAAATTTCTTCCGTTCACGACAAAATCAATGCGCAAGTTGCAGATATGAAAGCCAAGGGAACACAACCATTCCAGGTTGCGAAAAAAGCCGTTCCTGCTGCAACTGCAAATACAGCGGCAACAGTAAAAGCCACAAAAGCAGCTCAGCAAATGGCCCAAGCCCAACAAGCTCGTGCCGCACAAGTGGCCGCTCAACGTGCTGCTGCTCAAAAGGCTGCAGCCGCTCGCAATGCCGCCGCTCGGAATGCTGCCGCTCGCAATGCTGCCGCTCGCAATGCCGCCGCTCGCAATGCCGCCGCTGAAAGAGCCAAAGGGGCAAAAATTCTTGCTGCACGCAGAGAGGCTGAAAAATTAGCTGCTGCTAGAAAAGCTCAGGCAAAACTGAGAGCGCAGGCAAAAACTCAAAGAGCTCCAAAAGCAAAAGTCACAGTTGGTCAGAAAAAACTGGCTCGCAAAGATGTTCTGGAAAGGTATAGAGAGGGTTATCAGTTTTTTGCCCAAGGTGGCGCAAAGAACTTGGAAAAAGCTGCCCTGGCTTTCCGTGAAATTCTCGACACCCAACCAGCCTTCCATTTGGCACGTTATTGGTTAGCAAAGACATATTTGCTGCAAAACAAACTTGCCGAAGCAAGAAAAGAATCTGACAGTCTCTTGGCAGCTCAGCCAAATTTGCAGATAGCCAAAGACTTGGCTCGCGAAGTTTCAACGATAGCTGGTTTGCGAGCAAAGTCTGCTCCAAGAAGAGCTCCCATCAAAATGGCCTCGAAACCTGCTGTGGCTAAACCTCCCGTCAGAAGAGCTGCAACACAAAAGCCTGTTGTGGTTAAGAAAAAGCCTGTTGTGGCTAAGAACAAGAAAAACTCCCTCATCGAACAAGCGACAGCTGCTATGTTGGCTCGCGTCAATCGAAGAGTGGATAGAACACTGGGCGTTCCTCCAAAGAAAGCTACAGCGAAAGTGCGTAGAGCTTCTGCACGAAAGCCTGTCCTCGCCAAAAAACCAGTAGCGAGAAAGCCCGTCGTTGCGAGAAAGCCCGTTGTTGCGAGAAAGCCCGTTGTAGCTCACAAAGCAGCACCTGTTAGAAGGTCTCGGCCTGAAAACGCTGGTGTCCTTGCTCAGTCCACTTCGAAACACAGACCTATTGCTTGTATGGTGGAGAACTCCAAACGTGCTCGCCCACAAGCTGGTCTCTCCAGAGCAGACATTGTTTTCGAAATGCCTGTGGAAGGTGGCATCACTCGCTTTATGGCAGTTTTTATGCAACCAGACAAAGTGAACGTAGCCAAGATTGGTCCCGTTCGTAGTGCAAGGCACTATTTCGTTCAACAGGTCCCATCCTTTGATGCTCTCTATGCTCACTGTGGTGCATCCACAATGGGTTATGCGGAAATCAAAAAAGCTGGTGTCGATGACATCGACGAAATCCGCTATGGTTATGGTTTCTTCCGTGACAATAAAAGAAAAGCACCTCACAACTTGTTCACGAAACTGGGCAACTTGCGTAAAGCTTTCAAACGAAGAGGTTTTAACGTGGCAAGTAGGAAAAAACCTCAATTCCTGCCTGTCCTAGCGAGGAACACACGTTCATTCAGTCCACATTATGTTGACTTGGACATTCGTTATCATCGTAAATACAGCGTCAAGTACACTTACGATCCCATTCAGGACAAATATTTCCGCTGTATCAATGAGAAGCCACATGTTGAAGCTCTCGACAATTCTCAAATCACAGCAGACAACGTTATGGTCGTTCGAGTCTCAACAAGAGTGCTCGACAAATACGGTCGTCTAGATATGGATCTTCTCTCTGGTGGCGAAGCAGAACTGCACCGCGGTGGCGATGTCATCAAAGGTTCTTGGTCAAGAGATGGTCGTTATGGCGATTTGGCATTCACAGATTTGAGGGGTCGTACAGTTGCTCTCAATAAAGGACGGACTTGGGTGCAATTCCTCAACCAAAGAGGTTCAATCACTCTGGCCAAGAGACCTCTAGACTTGAGACAGACTCAACAATTGGCACGCATTGCTGCCTCTGAGAAATCTAGACTCTATGCCATGTCCAACAAACGTCAGACGAGTCCTTTTGGTGCTGCGCCCGTACGTAATGTGTCGGCAAACACTGTGCAACGAGCTGCACGAATGGCACCTCCAGTGCCCGTTGCTGTGGCTCCAGCACCTCAGAAGAGGCGTCAAACACGTACTTTCTCCTCCAAACCAAAAACTGCCAAAAAGCCAACGCAGGTTAGCTCATTGCCCTCGAGTTCCGTGAAAGCATTGAGCTCTCCTCATCAATTGGCACCAGCAGGTCCAGTCATCATCAAATCGACGAAAAAACCCGTGACTTCAGCTTCTGCAAAAGATGCTGGCGTCATCGATGTAATCGATTTCGAACTGGAAGCCTTCTAAGCACTAGAGGAAGAGGCAAAGGGCCACGATAACGAGTAGGACCAATATTCGTTTCAGCCAGTTCATTATCGTAGAGATGAAACCTTCATTCTTTACGCAGCGAAAACCAATGTCGCGGTAGTTGAAATAAGGTTGTGCACGATATCTGCCTGGTGTGTAACCACAAGAATATTGATCTAAACTCTCGCGAAAACTCGAGCCAAGGATATTGTTGATGTATTTATTTTTCCGGTTTTCGCCAGCCATATCACCAATGACTGCCTCGCGTACGTTGCCTGCCATGTCGTAACAACCGCAGGGACTGTAGTCAAAGGAGTAATAACCAACTTCCGCAGCTTTGTCTATGCCCGTTCCATCGAAGTTGACTTGGCCATCAAAGTCGTCGTCTTCTGTGGGAGGTCCCCAGGGATAAGCTTGGCCAGTTATGCCACGGGCAGCTGCCTGCCACTGCTCTTCTGTTGGCAATTCCAATCCTGTTGCGTCGAGATAGAGGCCTATCTCATCTTCTGAGCTCAGTACTTTGGGCATGTCGGCCACTGATGATGCAGGAGCTGCTTGACCGAGAGCCGAGTGATATTGAGCATTGGTCACCTCATATTGCTGAATATAGAAGCCGGGCAAAGTGACGGAGTGAAGTCTGCCTGGTTCACCTATCAGATATTTGCCAGCAGGAACATAGACCATTCCAGGGACCCTGAAGAGTGCCAACCAGCTGAAGAGCAATATGGCCAGAGTCAGTCCCACTTTAATCTTCCAGCGACGGCGAAGGGATATGCGTGGAGCAAGAGTTTTGGCCACAGTGACGGCTGTTTTGCCTGCTGTTTCCAAGTCGGCTTGTGAAATGCCCAAATATCCCAATACTTCAGTGTCTACTTTTAGCTCGGGATTTTCGACCTTGGCGTTTCCACCTTCTTTAACCTTGTATTTCCTGCCAGCCAGTTTTTCCAAGTCAGTAATGAGTTCGCCATAATTTGAATGACGGTCTTTGACATCTTTGGCCATCATCTTTTCGATGAGTGAAGCGACTTCTTTTGGCACAGTCGTTTTGATAGAAGAGACGTTGGGTACGTTTTCATTGATGTGTTTTTGCAAAACGGACATGGCTGTAGGGCCATCGAAGGGAAGGCGACCTGTGAGAATGTGGAAAAATGTTGCTCCCAAAGAGTAAACATCTGAGCGGAAGTCGCAATCTTCGCCTCGTGCAGCCTCAGGTGACATGTAATGAGGGGTGCCCATGATTACATTGGCTTGAGTTATCTGTTGGCCACCTTCGAGCAATTTGGCCAAGCCAAAGTCCGTGACTTTTGCTACGCCATCCTTGGTCATCATTATGTTGGCAGGTTTGATATCACGATGGATCATCTTGCCTTTTGAGTGTGCAACTTTGAGGGCAATGGCCGTTTGCATGATGATGTTGAGGGCTTCTTTTATCTTGATTGGACCCGTTCGCTGCAGGAGTTCCTCAACATTTTCACCATCAACAAACTCCATGGCGTAAAAGGGAGCTCCCTTTTCTTTGTCCATACCGAGGTAATAGATGTCACAAATGTTCTCGTGATTGAGTTGGGCCACCAATCTGGCTTCTCTGAGGAAACGTTCTACCAACTCTTTTTGTTGGGCAAGTTGAGGAGCCAACTCTTTGATGGCTACAGGGCGATGGAGTGCTGTATCGAAAGCTTTGTAAACACAGCCCATTCCACCTTTGCCCAAGAAAGAACGAATTTCATAGTTACCCAAAACACGGCGTGGGCAAGACTCTTCTTTGGGAGCAGCCT
>CAZXTJ010000019.1:0-11075 GCA_964643655.1 uncultured bacterium | reverse complement strand
GGGAGCAGCCTTTTTCTGTTCACGGCCTTTTCCAGGTAATACTGCTGTACTCATGCATGATTGAGGAGCAGCTTGCGGAGGCATGGTGGAGGCCATGCTAGCTGCAGCGGCATCTGCCTTCAAACGTCGCTTTGGAGCTGTTTTTCCACCTGCAGGAATATGAACAACACTGAGGCAAGATGGGCAGGTCACCTGCGAGCCAGGTTGTTTACCTTTAGTGTCAAAAGGTTTGGAGCAGTTTTGACAGGTGACTACTCTCTTTTTCTGAACTGATGAGATAACCGTTTTGTCTCGAGGCGCTGGCACAGTGAATCCTCCTATTAATGACCTACTGGTTTTCATTATATCCGAAAAGAGCCTCTGTCGCAGGAGGCTACAGCATAAAAGAGAGAGTGTAGCCTCAAGCTACATATCTACTGGGGGGCCTTTGTTCCTAAATCCCTTTTCCCTCTATTAAAGGCCCTTTGGGCAAGTTGGCAAAGAAATGGCGTTGAGTCTTGTCGTGGAAGAGAGGAAAAACAATGAAAAACAAAACAATGATAATCGTCATCGTATTGACAATTACTCAGTTGGCCACCTTTTCTTGTGTTAATGCCTCCAGTGAGGGAGAAATGGTGCTCGCGCAAAGCGATAGTGTCCTCGGTGGTTTCCTTGCTACTGCTCAAGAGCAAAAAAGCGAAGTCAAAAGTGTGGAAACTACAGAAGAGTTCTCAGATCACACTCTTCTTACACAATTGCTGGAAGAGGGCAAAATTGTTGAATGTGCCCAGTGCCTTACATTGGCAGCAGAGGACGAAGTATATGATAGAAAGTTCCGCTCCCTGCTTCGTATACAGCTTGTGAACAGGATGAACTGTCTGCTCGTAAAACTCAGCGCCGTAATGCAGAAAGACTCCTGTAAAGCCTACTGGTTTGGTCGTGATTGTCTTGCCGCAAGGATTTCTCGGCACAATTGGTCCTATGACGAAGAGAAATTGGCAAAAGCAATTGAGGTTTGTGAGAGTTCATATAGGAACAAAGAAGGTTCACAGAAACGACTGTTGGCTGCAGTGGTAAGGATTTTTGCCGCAATGCGTAACGCAGTCAAAGAGGAGTACCCCTCAAGATTGGCAACCTTCGACAGACAGCTTGCTGCTGACTACATTCGCTTCACAATCACACGAACAGTGCCTATCTTCAGAGATCTGGTCAGTAAAGTTCGCAAATACGAACAGGTGAGAGTAGGCGCAAAAGATACTTCCTTGAACAAACTTAGAGCCCGTATGACAAGCCTGTGGAAAGCACAGAAAGAAGGTCGCCACACTCTCAAGGGCGCACGTCGACTAGTCATTCTCGCTCTCCGTGAACTCGAGAGTTATGTCGGTGCTGCTAGGTACACAATCTGAGCAGCTGTAGCGGGAAGCTACAAGGCCAAATAATGGTGTAGCACGAGGCTCCAAAATTACGTTTAAAAAAGAGCTGCTTTTTAAAGAACACCGCTTCAGGAGCGCATTATCCGGTGTTGGCATAACTTTGGCTTATTCCAGGGTGTGGAAAACAACGACTAGGAAAGGAACCAAGATGAATATGAAGAGAACAATCCTCACAGTAGTTATGACGCTCTTTGTAGTGAACAATCTCTACGCCTTTGGTCACATCAGTATGATCAATGGTTCTGCCAACTCTGCCCTCGGTGATTTCAGTAGCGGTGGTAATACTTACGTATTTGGTTCCAATAGGGACAGAGCCGTTTACCTTCAGAATCTCATCCAAAAAGGAGACATTGTCACTCTTGCCGAGTATTTCAACAAGTATTGTCGTACTTCCAGTGGTCAGAGTTATACGAACATCCACAACACTTTTGGCTACATTCTCAAGTACAGACAAATAATGCTTCAACGCTTGCGTCAGTTTTCTGCCAAAGTTGAACAAGACATGCGTTCAAGTCGCCAAGGCCAATGGGACGATGTTGATGCTTTCAAACAGTGTATCGCTGGTGCTCAGAAGTATCAGAATGTAGCCCACGCACTTCCGTATGAACTTTCACTAGCTAAAGCACTAGTTACTTGCGAAAGACTCTATGACGCTCAAAGTGGAACAGACCATAAAAGCGCTGTAAAAAACAACAAAGAGCTGATGGCGAGTATAGCCACAATGTTTGAAGCTCTCCTCGATGCCTACAAAATGTATCGACCTTCATTCATCCCAACAAGAAGTAAAGAACTAGGTCGACTGCTTCAAAAAATCACAATCAAACGTTCTCTGCCCATCTATGTAGCTCTCAAAAAGAACGTCTGCCGTATCGTTCGCAAATACAGAAGCGAAAAGGACAAATCCAAGCGAAGGCAATATGCATCTCAAATCAAACCTTTCATCTCTATGGCTAAACAACTGAGTACTGTGTGGAAGAGCCAAGTCAACGGTGGTCAAGAAATCAAAGGCGCAAAAACTCAGGTAGTGAAGGCCATGAACGCAATGAGCAGCTATGTGAATTCGCTCAACGCCTCTTCTAGTCAAACAGTGTCGAATAGCGGAAATCCATTCGACTTTTAAAAGCCTCCTCCCTCCATTGAGTTAACTGGGGTCTTGGACCCCAGTTCTTTTTTTATGAAGGAAAAAGGTATAACCTAGAACTATGGAGGAAGTGAAATGGCAATCAAGGTGGGCGACAGGGCTCCTGAATTTACCTTAAAGACAGATAGTGGAGAAGAGTTTTCACTGAAGGAAGAGATAGGCAAAAAGGCAATAGTTCTTTTTTTCTATCCCAAAGACTTCACGCCCATTTGCACGGCTGAGGTTTGCGCCTTCCGTGATGCCTATGAAACTTTTGTGACTGCCGGAGCTTTGGTCGTTGGCATTAGTTCAGACAATGAAAATTCCCACGCTAAGTTTCGCAGTGAACACAAACTTCCTTTTGTTCTCCTCACTGATGACAGCGATGGAGTGCGCAAAAAATATGGAGCAACGAGTATGATGGGTCTTCTGCCAGGAAGAGTGACTTACGTCATTGATAAGAAGGGGATTGTGCGTCTTGCCTTTTCTTCACAGTTATCTGCCGACGGCCATGTGAAAGAGGCTCTCGCCATTGTTGAGACATTGACGAGAGCCCAGTGATTATTGGTTATTGGTTGCGCTCATTGAGTATTTTCGTTCCAGCGTCTAATACCTCTTTGACCCTATAATCAAAAAACATATTCACAGTTGTCTTATAAGCCAACATTCTTAGTGTCAGCGGGTTCAAGTCCGTGACAAAGGGAAGCATCTCGATAATGGCTTTTGTCCTTCCCTCTGCGCCTCCTTCTATAGTTTCTACCCATTCCGCTAATTGCGCTGCCGTCATTGAGTCCACTGACACATTGCCTTGAGAGGTGCCTTGAGTTTCTAACTCTGGAAGCAACTCATGCTCGATAGTAGCTGTGTTTGCGCCAATTGCCCCCACTATCTTTTCTACGTCGACAATGCTTTTCGAATAAGCATGTGGAATAACTTCATACTTTAACCGATGAAACTCTGCTCGTAACTTCGTGACCAATTGGGCTTGCTGAGCCACTTTGGCTTGCAGCTGTTCTAAGGGAGTATTAATTGTTCCCTCTGCATGTGCTCTTACTGTGCCAAAAACAATGAGCATGGAGAGCATCACTGTGTACCAAAGTAGTGTGTTTTTCATTAGGAGTCCTTTCAATCAAGTGAGCTTGTGTTCTTTGTTTGGGGCAGGTACACCAAGATGAGTACCAATATTGGCCAAAAGCCAAAATCCTTTGCTGTAGTGCTTTGTAGACCTTCGGCTTTCATGTTTTACCAGTTTGTGGATCCGAAACGGATCCTCATAGAGCAGTGTGTGGCACCAGCTTGGAGCCAATCAGTTTTTGGGTGTGAGGAAATAGCTGATGATGGGCGGGAGAAAACAGGTCAGGAGAAAAAAGCCTGCAACTACACTCAAAGGCAAATCCAAAATATTGGCAATGCGGTGAAAGTCGTGGAGGTGGCCTCCTTTGCCAAGCATATAACGATGTTTGGCAGCAGGAATTGCCAACAAAGAGTAAGCAAACCAAATATTGTTGAAAACTATGAAAAATCCCAAGGCACCATATAATGGTCTCTCTGCCTGATGAATTATGGACGAGCCAGAGAATGCTCTGAATAGAAAAACACTGGCGATGACGAGCTCAAAACCGTGTCCCATGAATATTATCAATATTTGATGGCCATCTGTGTGAGCCAAAAAACCATAGATAAGAAGGATGACACAGCCTATGTTGAACGCCTTGTCCTTGTTTCGGACATTATAGAGTCCCCAGAGCAATATGCCGTAGATGGCTAACAATAAGATGTCTGAGCGGGCTTGATGGTATGCCCAACCTCCACCATATTTGAGGTCTAGGGCAGGTATGGAGGCAAAACCAAAGAGCCAGCCAAAGATGGTGTGACCCAGTTCGTGAATGATGATGACGAGAAACTGCGCAGTAATCCATAGGGGTCTCACGAAAAAGAAGACACCGGCCAAGAGCAATCCCGAAAAGAGGCTGTAATCAAATGAGTCCTCTTTTGAGTCAACTGCAGTGATGTCTTCCATAAAACCTCAGGTGAGAAATTTCTCTATGGCTGACAAGTACAGTTTGACGCCATATTCGAGAGCTGTTTCATCAACGTCAAAACGTGCATTGTGAATGCCAATGATGTCTTTGCCGTCCCAACATATGTTTTGATCTATGTTGCGCACACCCAGTCTGATGAAGCAGGATAGTGGTGCATGCTCACGTTTCTTACCTGTTACGTCTCGTGTATAAAAAGCAAAGTCCTCGGCTCCCATTGATGGAGCCATGAGATGGACATTGTCTTTGCCCAACAAGTCTCCACCAATTTCCTTCATTTCATCTACGAGCTCAGGGTCGTTGTAACCTGTAGGTGTATCGCGACTGTAGTCCATTGTGGCACCAGGTAAATCGAATATAGCGGGCAATGTATCGACGAGTTTGCGCAATCGACCTTCGATGTGGTCGCGAGTCTCTTCATTGAGTGTGCGCACAGTTCCTTCGAGGATGGCTTTTTCCGGAATGACATTGAATGTTTTGCCAGCTTCGAAGCGGCAAACTGAGATGACGCCTGAATCGATGGGATTGATGGAGCGAGAAATGATGGTTTGCAGTTGGGTGACGAGATATGCACCTGCTGCAATGGGATCTCGAACGACATGGGGTTGTGAACCATGGCCATCAATACCTTGAATAGTAATAGTGAAGTGGTCACAGGCAGCAAAGGCCGGGCCTCTCGTCATTCCAATGTGACCTGTCAGCAAGGAGGGGGAAACATGGAGGGCGATGAGTTTATCAATAGGAGGATTTTCCAGAAGCCCATCATCGACCATTTTCTGGGCACCGCCGCCAATCTCTTCAGCAGGCTGGAAAAAGAAACGGACTGTTCCTTTCAAGCGTGCGCGAAGACTTTCATCTAGGGCAAGGGCTCGAGCTGCACCCAATACTGTTGTGACGTGAACATCATGGCCACAGGCGTGCATCATTCCTTCATGTTGAGAGATGTAATCACAATTGTGGCAGGTCTCTTTTTCTTTTATGCGTAAGGCATCCATATCAGCCCGAAGAGCTAGGACAGGACCTTTGCCTGTACCTACGTCTACAGCTACACCTGTTCCACCCAATGAACGAATGGGACCCAAGCCAAATTCGGTCAGGTGTTTTTTGATCAGTTCAGAGGTTTTTACCTCTTCAAATGCATATTCGGGAATACGATGAAAAGCCCGCCTCGTTGCAACCAACCACTCTTTGTCGATTACCATCAGAAAATCCTCCTAGAATATGGAGAGTATGGCTTTATGGTACTGTTTGGCAAGATTGATGGATAAAGAAACAAAACAAATCATCAAAATGGCAGGCCCCATTGCCGTGGGCATCGCTAGTTTCGTTCTCATCCACTTGGTTGATCTCTATTGGGTGGGTTATCTAGGCGAAGAAGCTTTGGCTGCCATTTGTGTGGCCGGTGGATTCCTCTTTTTTGTTTTTACTCTCACTGGTGTCGTTCGAACGAGCGTGACGACTCTCGTTTCCCAAGCCCTTGGTAGAGAAGACGAAGAGGAAATCAGCAAGGTAACTGCAGATGGCCTCTTGCTCGCTCTGCTATTGGGTTCTTTTGTTTTTGTTGTGGCTCGTTTGCAGCTGGAAAACCTGCTTCAATTGCTTGGTCTTGCTGGTAAGACTTTCGAATTGGCCAACCAGTATTGCTCCATCATGTTCCTGGGTATTCCACTATGGTTCGTTTCAGAAGGGGCTGTTGGACATTTTTTTGGCAGAGGTAAAATGGTTGTTCTGATGGCTGTCGTCGTCTCTGCCAATTTGCTCAATGCCATTTTGGATCCTCTGCTCATTCTGGGAGTTGGACCTTTTCCTGCCCTTGGTATTGGTGGAGCTGCCATAGCTAGCTTGTCAGCAGTTTTGATGTCAGGGCTGACTTATATCTTTGTCCTCTTTTATAGAGGCCATGTTCGTTTCATCCATCTCTGTTTCCGTTGGCAAGGGTGGCGCAAGTTACTCTACATTGGTTTGCCTGCGGCAGGGCGTGAAGTAGGAAGACCTTTGAGCAACTTGGTGCTCTTCCGCGTCGTTGCTTGTTTTGGCCCTGCCACTGTAGCTGCCCTTGGAATAGCGATGCGTTATGCCGGTGTCATGGGCATTTATATTGGTGCGTTGGCAGTCACTCTTTCCTCTTTGGCTGGTAGGAACATTGGTGCTGGTAAAGAGGAAAATGTTGAGCCTTTGTTGATACGTGGCCTACAGATAGGGCTAATCGTTCACCTGCTGCAAGCTGTGATGATGACTATTTTTGCAAGTACTTTTCTCTCTTTGTTTGATGGTAGTGGTGAGGTCGTGGCTGCAGGCGCAAACTTGCTGAGAATATTTGCTTGGTCATCCACCTTCGTGCTCTGCACTCATGTGATGAATGCTGCATTCAAAGGGGCAGGGGAGACTGGCCCAATCTTCCTCTCCTCCTTTTTTGCCAATTGGATAGTGCAAGTACCAATGGCTTGTGTGGCTGCTTGGGTTCTCGTTAACCCCTTGGGTGTTTGGGCAGCACTTGGCCTCGGCCATGCCTGCGAGGCAGTGGCAGCTGGTTCTTTTTATTCCACTTATTCATGGCGTCAAAGCCTCGATGAAAGTGCGCAAGAAGTCGGGTAGGTCATCTGGTGTTCGAGAAGTGATGATGTTTCCGTCACGGACAGCAGGGGCGTCTACCCAAGTAGCACCAGCGTTTGTGAGGTCGTCTTTGATAGAGGAAAAGCTGGTCATGGTGCGACCCTTGATGGAACCAGTCGAGCAAAGGAGCCAGGCTCCGTGACAGATTGCAGCCACGAGCTTCTCTTCTTTGATGGCATTGGTAACCAACTCAACTATTGCAGGTGTTCGCCGCAAATAATCAGGCGCCCATCCTCCAGGAATGACAATTCCATCAATGTCGTCCACTGACATGTCTGCAGCAGCTTTTTCGCTTTTGGCGGGGTAACCTACTTTTGATGTATATGTTTCCTCGGCTTTGGCTGAAACGATAGTCACTTCAGCTCCGGCTTCACGTAATCTCAAAAGTGGGTACCAAAATTCCAGAGTGTGGTATTGGCGTTCTACTAAGATGGCTATTTTTTTACCTTTTAGTTCCATCATTGGCTCCTTTCAGCCCAAGGCCAAAAAGAGTCGAAGGAGAACCAAACTTGATTACACCCTTTAGCGAACTATACGTGCACCTTTGAGGGCAGCTGCGATTTCGTCCTTACCAGCTTTGGAGATCTTTGTCCCTTGCATGTAAAGAGTGTTCAAGTGAGTGAAACCCTTGATGATGGGTACAGAGGCATCTGTGAGATTTGTGTAAGAGATGAAGAGTTTATTCAGATTCTTCAAGTTCTTCAGCTTGGCAAATCCTGCGTCACTGACTTTTGTTCTCGTAATATTGAGTAGCCTGAGCCCTGTTCTGCCTTTCAGATGGGCCATTGAACTGTCACCAATTTTAGTGGCACAAATGACTAGGTTCTCCAACTGGGGCATCTGCTTCACGCAGGTCAGACCAGAGTCCGTAAGATTTATGCAATTGGGTGCGTTGAGGATTTTGAGTTTTTTCAGATTAGCGAAATGGGCAAAACCAGCACTGCCTATGAGGCGGTGTACACGCAAGGTCTCTAGTTTTTTCAGTTTGCCCACATGAACCATATTGGCGTCAGTAATGAGTTTTACTGTTTCACGAGAATAAAGCTGTAGTGAGAGTTTTTTCAGGTTAGCGATTTGCTCGATAGAATATTTTTTGTAGCAGGGATGGACCTTTTTTAACCATTCGTGGGCTGCACGATAGTTTTTGTAGGGATCTCTTCGTCCCGCCTCGACGAAACGGGCTCTAGGAGCAATTCGAGTCTTCTTTAACTTATACTTTGACTTGGCAGACGCCGTTGTGACAAAAATCAATGATAACAAGCTAAGACACACAAGAGCTTTCATAATCTTCCCTTCCCCCAGACGTTGTTTGATGCAACTTTAGTCCCAACTATTGCAAAAAGGTTACTTTTTTATTTCAACGGACCTAGCCAGCGTCCTAGGATGGTGGCGAAGGCGAGGTGCCCAAATGGCGCGACGAAAGAAGAAAGAACTTCCTTTAGGTGCTGAAAAGCTCGAACTTCCAGGTCTTCCCAATGCATACAAAGTGACAGACAGTCTCTTCCGTGGAGCTCAACCAACGGAAGAAGGTTTGGACGCTCTGCGCGCTCTTGGTGTGAAGACTATTGTAAATTTACGTGCTTATCACTGCGATAGCAAATTGGCTGTTCGAGACAAAGGTTTTGAGTATGTGCATATACGTTTCAAAACTTGGCGTCCCGAGGAAGAACATATTTCTCGTTTTCTCGAAGTGATAGCCGATCCTGCTCGTCAGCCCGCTTTTGTTCACTGTCAGCATGGTGCCGATAGAACGGGAATGATGGTAGCCATGTACCGAATGGTGGCCCAGGGATGGGACAAAGAGAGTGCTGTCGAAGAGATGATCACAGGACCTTATGGTTATCACAAGAGGCTCTGGCGTCGTTTGACCAAGTTCGTTGAGAACTACGACATCGAAAATCTCACCTCCCGTTTCGAGGGAATGGAGAACAAAGCAGCAGCTCGTTGGTGTCAAGATGTGCCACGTATTCTTGTTTTATCTGCCTCTGTTGGTGCAGGCCATTTACGAGCCGCAGAGGCTGTCACTCTTGCTCTACGAAAAATGGCTCCTGAGGCAGAGATTCGCAATGTTGACGTTTTGTCGCTGACCAATCGCGCCTTCAAAAAGCTCTATGGAGAAGTTTATTTGGATTTGGTCAATCAAGCACCACACATTCTTGGTTATGTCTACGACGCTCTAGATAGAGTACCCAAATCCAAAAATCCTTGGCGCGACAAGATTAGAAAAGCCCTCGATAGAGTCAACTTGAGGGCTCTCACTCACTTGTTGGTCGATGAACCCTGGGATTGTTTCGTGAACACTCACTTTTTGCCTGCCGAGATTATTGCTGGCTTAAAAGACAAAGGAATTCTAAATGTTCCACAGTTGACGGTGACCACTGATTTCCAAACCCATCGAATGTGGGTGAACGATCCTTGCGAAGGATATTTCACGGCAACAGAAGAAGGAGCCGAATATCTTTCTTCTTTTGGCATCAAGCGGAAAAAAATAACAGCTACGGGAATTCCCATTCACCCAGCATTTTCAGAGTTGCCATCACGAAAGAAATGTTTAGAGGATCATGGTCTCAAAGGTGATAGACCCATCATTCTGCAAATGAGTGGCGGTTTTGGTGTTGGTCCTGTTGCTCAAATCCTTGAGTCCATCCTTGAACTAGAAGAACCTGTAGAGGTCATCGTGGCCGTTGGTCGCAATGAAGATTTGGCCAATGAACTTCAAGAGGTGAAGGTGCCCAAACGACATCATGTGAAAATCCAAGGTTTTACCAAACGTATTCACGAATTGATGCGTTTGGCAGATTTGGTCGTTTCCAAACCGGGCGGTTTGACCACCTCAGAGGTCTTGGCGTGCGGTGCAGCCATGGTCGTTGTCAATCCCATTCCTGGTCAGGAAGCGCAAAATAGTGACTTTTTACTCGAAGAAGGTGCTGCCATCAAAGTGAGCAACTTGGCTACTCTGGGATACAAGTTACAGCGTTTGTTCTCAGACGAGAAAAGGTTCAAGAGGTTAAAAGCCAATGCCAAAGCCTTGGGCAGACCAAAAGCTGCTTTTGATGTTGCCCAAAGAGCATTGGATTTGGCCAAAAAAAAGTAATTATTCGTCTGGATGTGGTGCTGCGTAAGGACCTTCACGATAAAAGTCTATCAAGGCTGCCACTATGTGACAGAGGACACTCAACCAGACTATGACGAGTAGAGCTGTTTGCCATTCTGGTGATGTGATGGTCGTCAATACTAGCGCAGTAACACATAGAGCTATGGCCGTAGTTATTCCTACTTTGGGGATATGCCCAACAGGATACTGAACATAGAGTAGTTCGCCAGTGCCACCGTGGAAGAGGGCATTGTATCTTCGGCCTCGGTAAGAATAATCCATCCACCAAAAAGGAATGTGCACAAAAGCCGCTTCTCGAACTTTTACAGCCGTTTCACATTGCTGCAAGATAGAGACATGCCTTTTGGCTTCATGCCAGCAATAGAGTTCTATTTCTTGCCGAGTTTCCAACTCGGCTTTGGCTTGGTCCACTTGGCCGTTGATGATGGTGATGTCATCAGGGACGTCTTCAATATTAAAGCTCTCTCGACCTTCTGTGTGGTTACGCTCTTCTGAGCGTTGAAAACCAAAAAAGGCAAAGGGATAATCACCCCAGTCTGGTAACACACGCATTCCACCGGGTTTTAGGGCAGCTTGCCCTTCAAATTCCTCTGTCAGACGGGCATAAAGGGGCCACCAATGTTCTTTGTCAAAGTCGCCGTCGGCAGGAACATACTCTGTTTTGTGGCGAACATCGTCGCCTTCACCTTCTGTCGTGTGAATTACGTTTTGACCAGTCCAGCGAGTGTTCGAATTAGCGTGGATGACCCAATAGGGAAGATATCTACCAGTAACAG
>CAZXTJ010000018.1:0-30218 GCA_964643655.1 uncultured bacterium | reverse complement strand
GAGACAGACAGAGAAGAACAATGGCAACTGCCCGCAAGATATTGAGAATTTTCTTGGCCCGCGCAGGCAAAATGATGGGACTCTTACGCCACATTATCGTCGCAATGATTACGAGCACAGGGGCGAGATAAAGGTAGTTTTTGGCAGTAACGATAACCCTCAACTCACACCCCCTTAATGCAGTAAAGAACCCACTCGAGTCCGATGAAAACTAAAAAGGCTAGGGCAAAATACCGCCAATAACCACCTTTGGAACCAGAACCGCCACCTTCTTGTTCTTTGCCAAAAGTGGCTTCAGCAGGTCCTCGAGGAGCAATATCAGATTCTCCTGCATTCAAAATGGAAACGGGATAAGGAACTTTCCAATCACCTCTGGCCAGTTCATAAACTCCAACATTTTCAAAGACATTCATTGGTCCCGATGTGGCATTCACACTCTTGCTGCTAGGCGATATCTTTGCCCCAGAAACGGGATCGGAATGGGATACCTTTACAGGACCTTTTCCTTTTGGAGCAGCCACGAGAGTGCCGGCTTTATATCCCACTGCCAACTGTAAGTCTTCACCCAAAATCCAACGGAGTGCATTGGTCAAAAAGACTGGGAAACCAACTTTGAAACTAAGGTTCGATTGATTGATAGGGAAGGAACAGATGACCTGACGAGCCTCCCCTTTACTCAAACAAGTGATCATCGGTCCATGTTCACAAGAGAGGATGATGACACCACCCTGTGTTTTATCGAGAACGACAGTTCGTTTGACCTGCAAACCAGGAAAACCCAAATAACGCATGACTGGATGGGTCGTATCACCAACATAAGGACGAGGATTGTTGGCTGCAGTACCAGAAGACAAACCTGATGAACGCAGAGGATGGAAACAGATGAGTGGCTTTTTCAACAAATCATCATTGATGTAATCATCAGCAATGACGAGAGCAAAAGTCTTGAGCTCATCTTTACGTCGCAAAAACTCCGTTGGATTCATGATAATAGGCTCGAGATGAGGCAAAGAACCCAAAAGACGCATAATTACTTTTGGCTGCCGTGTCGTGATTACAGCAACGCGAACTCGCTCGCGGCGCATGAGAAGCCAAGCTTCGTCATCATCGGGCAAAAGGTCATCACCTGCTGAACTCTTGATCCGTGCTCGCAAAACTTCAGGCAACTTCAAAAACTGTAGTTTCTTAAAAACGACCATCTTTTCTGACGGACCTTTTTCAGCATTTGCAGGTGGCAACTCGACAGACTTCTGTTCTGAAGCCATGGCCATACCCTGCAACTCTGCCACACCTTTGTAGATGGTCTTGCTGTAATTTGTTACCCGCATGGTCACAGTGGCGCGCTGAGCAGAACCAGCAACCTTAAAACTGGTAATTGCCTTATTGTCGTTTTTTGTACCAAAGGTGCGAACTTTCACTCTTGCCCCTGGAAAGGTCGTAGCGGCGGCTTGTCCGTCAAAACCATCACCAAACAAAAAGACATTTTTAGTGTCTTTCGTTTTGAGCGATGAGAGGAAAGTGAGACCCTCTGCAGAAGAACAACCACTAGCAGCCGTACATTTCATGGCACTGAGTGCTGCCTTTGCTTTGGCCACTTCACTCGTAAATGGCAAGGCGATACGAGGTCGCGCTCCCAGTTCCACAACCATTACACGGACATCACCACTGAGTTTGTCCATCAGACTCAATGCAGCTGAACGAGCTGAATCAAATCGTGTAGGTGAACCATCGCGACTACGCATGGAAGCTGATGTATCCATAACAACGATGAGGTCACCAAAGAGACCACCCGTTTTAAATGGTTTGGCCAAAGACATAATGCCAGCAGCCACGGCTAGCAATTGTAACAACAGAAAGATAGTGCCCCGATAACGCTGCCAAAGGGCATTTTCTTTGACTTTGTCCATAACCATGGCCCAGAAAGCTGTGGAAGGTAACTTACGTTTTCGTGGTTTGGATTTGATGAAATAGAGAGCAATAATCCAGGCCAGAGCTGGTGTGAGCAAAAAAGCCAACATGCTCTCAAAACCCATTAATCACTCACCTACCCTGCTGCGAAAAGAGTCTCAGCACCAAGTTCTCAAAAGGCACATCCGTCAAAGTGCGCATATAGTGAATTTGGTTCTGGTTACTGAAACGAGAAATCTTGGAGAAATGATCTTCCAGCGTATCTTTATATGCCTGCAGCACATCGTTATTGATAAAAATCTTCTTAATCTCGTTGGTCTCAGAATCGGTGAATTCCCACAATCCTGCATAAGCCGGATCTACCTCTTCTGGCGTGAGCAATTGGATTAAGTTCACGTCATGTTTGTGATAACAAAGTCGCTTCAAACTACGTTCTATTGCACCATCTCGTGTCCAACCGTTTGTTACAGGCGGAGCTCCTGGAACTTGTTCTTCATCGAGCTGCCTACATTCCAACATCAAATCAGAGATGACAAAAACGACGCCTCGTCTCTTAAATCGAGCAAGAAACTCTTGCACAGCCGTTTCCAAATCTGAACGACCAGCAGGCTCTTGATTTTCCAGGAATCGAAACAATGGCATGACCCGCGCGGCCCTATCTGCACGAGGTGAAAACTCTTTCAATCCCTCTTGAAAACAGAAGACACGCACAGAGTCATTATTAGAAGCAGCAATGTACGCAATGGCTGCCGCCAACCTTCGTCCATAATCAAACTTGGAGGGCGTACCAAAATTCATGGAATTGGAGCAATCCAAAAAGACATAAGTGGAGAGGTTTTCCTCGTTGTAGAAGAGCTTGATGAGCAGCCTATCCAAACGCCCATAAATGTTCCAGTCAATGAAACGAATGTCATCACCGGGATTGTACTGCTTGTAATCAGAGAACTCGACAGAGGAGCCGCGCCTCTGCGTCTTCCGCCCACCCATCTTCTGGCCACGGAAGAAACGCCGCGCAATAATGCGCAGCATACGCAAAGTCTTCAAAAACGCCTTGTTAGATAGGTCTAGCACTAGTTCATACTACCATGATCATATACAGAGGCCCATTTTCCTTACACTCAATAGGACCAACGGCTCAACTGCTTGTTCCCCCCGCAATTATTGCAATTAAAAGTCGTCGCCAAGCCAATCCAGTCATGGCGAGCACCACCAGAGGTGCCAAAGGCAGAGAATGAGCTGCTGCCAACAAAGAGGAGAGAAAAACAAATGACCAAGCCAAAATGAAGTATTTCTCCTCTCTCTCTTGCACACCTTCTTTGACCAAAAAAATGAGAGCCAGCCCCATTAACGAAAGGTCATAAACAAATGCATATGGAGAAGAGATCAGAGCTAGCAGGAGAAGAACAGCGGCCTTTAGGGAAAAAGAGACATCTTGGCGCCAAAGCCAAAATATTTGGACAGGAGCACAAAGAGTTAAAGGGAGCTGAACGGCCCAGGCCAAGGAAACATTCTCAGTTACCAGATAAACACCGCCCCAGGGAGTGACCATATCAGCAAAGGATACAACTGGCTGAAAAAAAGTATTGGGACCAGTAATGGCGGCAAAGGCTTGCCAGCTAGATTGCCCTAAAAACAAAAGAGACAAAAGCACCATCAATAGGGCTGTAGCAACCATAACAATCAATGTTTTCCAATGACGCCCCGAAATGAGAGCAAAAGGAACCAACCAGACTAAATGAACCTTATACGTGAGCAAACCGAAGAAAAATCCAGCCAAAAGCGGCCTTTTTTGTAAAAAATGGAGAGATAAGCCGAAAATTGCACCATTAATTAGTCCATTTTGCCCAAAAGAGACATTTTCATAAACAATTGGGCAAGCCAAGACGAGCCAAGGCACGAAAGAATGAGGATATATCACATAAGAAACGATGGTAAATGCAACTACAGAACAAAAAGCAAAGAGCCCATAAGCAAACCCATAGGGTAAATAGGCCAATCCTCTTACAACTAACAACAAAGTTGGCGGATATCGAAAGACAATGGGGTCTATATACCGACCAAGAACTGCCTGCTCCTCTTTGATAAAAGTGTCAAAATCATATATGGCAGCCAACTTACCCTCGTTGGCTAACTTGCCTGCAGTCCAGAACTGAACGAAGTCACAAACTCTCTTATTGTCTGGCTGGCAAGTAAACCAAAGCATGGCTGACCAGCAACAGAGATAAAAGAGGATAATTAATCCGCAATATAGGCGAACTCTACGCTCAGTCAGCCAAACCATCAGGGTTTGAGTGTGAACGTGGCAGTGTAGGGCCCTGTCCCAGGCAGGCCATATTCACCTACAAAGGTCAAATCACCATTACTGAGATCGACACGAATGACTGCTGCTGAATTGGGGCTTCCTCCACCCATGGACAAAGCAAACAATTTACCTTGCCTTCTGGCTGAGGCAGGCATGTCTGCCCAGGCCATGATATCAATCTCCTCAACGAGATTGAGCGTTGCTGTGGCCACGGCCATTGAACGGAAACTGGGCCAGTTTACTGCCCCACTCTTCATTCTGAAATAGATGTAGTCTCCATAAGTGTCATCTAGATACAGATTGTCTATCCCTGCCAATGTAAAGGGAAAACCCGTAGCTTCGGCCAAAGTTCCATTGTTGTTTTCAATAACGTGAATTTGGCTGCTTGCCATTTGTTCGCCAATTAAATAGCGATCGCCAACTTTTAATATGTCGCCACCCAGACGACCTGCAGCATTCAAAGTCAAAGAGCTGAGTCGCGTCAAAGCACCAGCACCATCTATTTGGACGAGGTTTACTGATGGAGCTTGAGCAAAGTAATAAACGACAACGATGAGTAAGTTGCCTTCGTAACAAAAACGAATGCCAGAGATGGCGTTGGCATCAGTCGTGTCCAAATCAACTTGCCCTACCTGTGTTAGCTGCCCCGCTGCTGACACTGTGTAATGACGCAAACCAATGGGATCGCCTATACCTATCACATTGGCATCAGTACAGATGAAAAAGTGACCATCAATAAAGAACCCAGAAGATGCGTGGATTGTGCCTATATCCAATGGCGAGCCAGCTGCTTCCGTAATTGTCCTCGCGATTGGATCAAACAGATAGACTGCCAACTCATTTGGAGCAGCTGCCCCGCCTGCTTCATTGATAATGATTATTCCATTGTCATAATGGAGTTGGCTCGGCATATTGGCAAAAGAGATGGTCTGTCTGTTACCGGCCTCTGAAACTAGGCCACTGTCCAAATCGACAATGACTGACATGAACTCGCGCCCATTGCGTTCAAGTAGCAAGATGTTACCATCGCCCAATGAGTCTACATCCAAAATCTGAGGTGAACCATTCGTCCAAACAGGCATCAATTCAGCTGATAGCTGAGTCAAGGTACCAGCTTCAGGATCAACAGAGAAAGGAGTGACAGTGTTTCCACCAGAACTAGCCCGTCCACTGATGATGTGAAGGAAACCCTCTTGATAGACACCAACAGTGTTAGATCCTCCGCAGCCCACAATGACAGCAAAAGAAACTAAGAAAAGACAGATGGTCGTCAGTTGCAGACCCTTAAAACTTTGCATGGCTTGGCCCCCGCTTCCTTATGTAATCCAAGAATATTATCAGAATGTTTGCGAGATGCAACATTGGCGCTTTTATCTTTCTTCAATTACGATTGTTATATGTACATCAAAATAATCATCTTTTTATTGCTCACAGCACATTTGCTGCCCACAGGCCTCTTCGCTGCCAGTTTGACAACGGCTCGCCAGCATCAAGCCAACGCTAGAGCAGCTCGACAATTGGAGCGCTTTGCTGATTCCACCTACTTCTTCAACGAAGCCATTGCTGCCGCTCGTGAAGCAAATTCACAAACTTTTGAGCTCGAATGTATAGAAGAGTTGATTTCACTCACTTTTGAGCACAGAAAAGTGGCTGAAGCAGAAGAGGTTTTGCGTCGACTCTTGGAATTACAAACGAAAATGCAGTTTTCGAGCCAAGATTTATCAAAAACGCGCCTTCTTTTGGGATATTCCGTTCTTGAACAGGGCCGCTTGAATGATGCTGAAACGTTATTGAAAGAAGCAACCAAAGAGGCTGCCAAATTGCCAAGCCAGAGGGCCTATATCCGAACCTTATTGGGATTGGTGCACCACCGTCGTGACGAAAAAGAAAAAGCTGAATATCAACTAAGAAAAGGTGCCAATGGCTTTCTGAAGGACGATCCTCCCATTATCGAAGGTTTACCCTGCCCCATAGCTTCATTGGGTGCCTTCTATCACGTCACCAAACGACCCGCCCGAGCGGAAAAAGCTCTTCGGCGTGCCTTAAAACATAGTAAAGAAAGAACTCCCGAAGGATCTTGTCGCTCCAATGCTGAATTGGCTCGCCTCTTACTGGAAACCAAACGGGATGCAGAAGCTATTCCATTTCTCGTGACAGCCATCAACAAAGCAGGCAAGAGCAACAAATACATAGAGTTCGAACTAGTCTGCGATCTTCTCTTTCGTTTTGGTAAGGATGATAGAGCCTCAGCCTTTCTAGAGGAACGAATGAACTTCTTCGAACGAACGACCAATTTGATGGGAATGCGCCGAGTAGCACTCCTTTATCGTGCCTTTGCCAAATACCAAAAAGCAGACAATGCCTTCAAACGACTCATGAAAGTGGTTTATAAACACGATCCTCAATTGAAGTCTTACCTTGGTTTAATCGTGGCCGAAGAGTATTCCATCGTTTTGTGGCATTTGGGTCGACAGGATGAAGCCAAGAAGCTGGTGGGCCAAGTGCCAGCTTTGCGTCACAAGACAGATGAGAACGAAGATGAATAAACTCTGCATTTACGACACTTTCAGCCAAACGCATCGTAAAATAGTCCGTACTTTTTTACGACAGGCCTTGAAAAAGTACGATCCCAGTTAGTCTGAATGGTATCGAAGCTCCATTCGCTGCTCACCAACCATCAGACTGGCGCAGTCGAGATACCCTTGAGCCAAGGCCAAAACTGCTGAAAAGTGTGCATCTTGTTTTGTTCCTTTACCAAAAAGGCGTAGTTTGACTCCATATGAATGGAGCTTATTAATCCACTTTCTCAAGGCAGATATTTGCTCTTTATCTGGTTCTCCGTGTTGCTTGATCACTGCAGCAAAGGTTCGACATAGCCCTAAACGTGAAGCATTGAGTTTCTCGAGCCCATTCAGTCCATCAAGGCCACGGGCATTGATGAAATCGGTGATTTCTGGCAAAGGCAAATGCTCTACAGCTCGTTGCGCCTTTTGTAACAACATCTTGCTCGCAACTTCATTTGAACTTCCTTGGCAAAATGTGGTGACTGTGAATGTCAAACAGATAACTAGCAGTGAAAAATGTAGATTATTGATATTCATGACAACCTCCGGCCAGAGTTATGCAGCTTTCATGCCAGAGGCTCGCAAAGTGATTCAATCAGCATAAATGGAAAAAAACTGTAGCTTCGTGCAACAGAAAAGGAGCGAATTGTTCGAAATTGCTCCACATAACTTTCAGCAAATGGAAAAATGTGGTTTCATTGTCGAGGAATAGAGATGCCAAATTATCCAGTAGCTGACATAGAGCGTAAATGGCAAGAACAATGGCGGCGAAAACACGCCTACCGTTTTGACATTCACCAAGTCGACAGAAGCAAAAAGTGTTATTGCCTCGTTATGTTCAGTTACCCTTCTGGTGAACGTCTCCATATTGGCCATTGGTTCAATTTTGGTCCAACAGATACTTGGGCTCGTTTTCAAAAAATGCGTGGTTTCCAAGTGTTTGAACCCATGGGTTTTGATGCATTTGGATTGCCGGCTGAAGAACACGCCCATTTGACTGGCGTCCATCCACGCACTTCCACCCTCGATAACATCGCTTTTATGGAGGAACAACTCCATCGCCTCGGAGCAATGTATGACTGGGACTACGAGGTGGTCACTTGCGAACCAGACTATTATCGATGGACACAGTGGCTCTTTTTGAAATTGTACGAGCAGGACTTGGCTTATCAGGCAGATGCACCCGTCAACTTCTGCGCAAAATGTGACATCATTTTGGCCAACGAGCAGATAAACGACGGAAAATGCTCTAGATGCCAAGAGAAGGTCCAGAAGAAGTACCTGAAACAGTGGTTTTTTCGCATCACCAAATATGGCGATGAACTGCTTGAAGGTCTCAATGACATTGATTGGCCTGAAAAAACAAAAGCTCAGCAACGAAACTGGATAGGCCGCTCAGAAGGTATGGAGGTGGTCTTCCCTGTAGAGGGCACAAGTTTCGGCTTGCTCGTATATTCGGCACGACCAGAGACTCTGTCAAAGGCAGCTGCTATCGTCGTTGCTCCTGAGAAAGACTACCTTGCCAAACTAACGACACGAGAGCAAGAGGCTGTAGTAAACGAATACTGCCAAGGTGTGAAAGAGCTCTCTGATATTGAGCGTTCCTCCACTACTCGCCCCAAAAGTGGCGTATTCACCGGCTCTTATGCTCTGAATCCACTAACTGATGAAAAATTGCCTATCTACGTTGGTGACTATGTTTTGCCCTGGTATGCCACTGGATGCACGGCCACCGTTCCTTCACAGAGCGAAAGAGATAGAGAATTTGCTCTCTCTTGTGGACTCAAGATCATTGATGAGGCACCAGCTCTTACCAAATCCCTCGAGCAGTTGAAGAAAGAGGGATTGGCGAAAAAAGCTGTTCATTATCGTTTACGTGATTGGCTCGTTTCACGGCAACGTTATTGGGGTGCACCAATACCAATCATTCACTGTCAGAAATGTGGCCCCGTTCCTGTTCCTGAGGATGATTTGCCCATTTTGTTACCTGACAAACCAGAGACTAAAGAACATTTGGGCACGAGCTGTCCTAAATGCCGTGAGCCAGCCTTTTATGACAGTGACACAATGGATACTTTCGTCTGTTCATCTTGGTATTATCTACGATACCCCTGCGTCACCAACCACGAAGAAGCTTTTTCCAAGGACATCATAGAGACTCTCTTACCTGTGGACAAATACGTGGGTGGTGCAGAACACGCTTGTCTTCACCTTCTGTATGCCCGATTTGTCACCAAAGCGCTGAGCGACATGGGATACCTCTCTTTCAGAGAGCCTTTCTGGAGTTTGACTCATCAAGGCCCTATCCTCGGAGCTGACGGTAGAAAAATGGCCAAAAATCACGACAATGTCGTCTCACCAGAGACTTTCGTCAATCAATATGGCTCTGACATCTTTAGAAACCATCTCATGTTTGCTTTTGCCTACGATGAAGGTGGGCGTTGGGATCCTGCCGGCTTGAAGGCCATTGAAAGGTGGTTCGACCGAGTTTGGCGTTGGTTCGATGAACAAGCAACTCTATTCGAACCTCATGGACCACTCAATGAGGAAACTCTCTTCGAAAAAGAAGAGAAAAAACTGCGCTACGTTCTGCACCACACCATTAGAAATGTGACCATTGATACGGCCGCTTTCAAGTTCAATACTGCCATTAGCAGACTCATGGAATTGACAAAAGCCCTCTACGAGTACACTCGCAGCAAGATAAGTACACAACAAAACGAATTTCTTTTGAGAGAATCTGCTGAAATGTTGATTCGTCTTCTAGCTCCTTATGCACCCCATTTAGCAGAGGAGTTGTGGGAACAAACAAACCACGAGGGAACAGTTTTTGCAGAACAATGGCCCGAATATAATGAAGAGGCACTAAAGAGAAAAACTTGCACCATTGTCATTCAGATAAATGGGAAAACACGTACAACCCTTGAGGCGCCGCCAAATGCCTCTGATGACGAATTGGCCTCATTGGCCAAAGATGTGGCTGTAATTAAAAAACACTTAGCTGAAAAAGTGATCGATAGGACCATAGTTGTGAAAGACAGATTGATCAACTTCGTTCTTCATCAATCCTAGAGGGAGGCTCCTTTTGAATAAACGTGGAATGTCCATCCCAGTCATTATTGCTGTAGCCATAGTTTTGTTCTTTTCTGGTCGTTATGCTTGGCTGAAATATCGCCATATACAGTGGACGGAAAAAACAACCAAGGATTTAGGTACCACAAGGCGAATATTGATAGAAGCTCTGAAGAGCTCTTCTTATCCTGTCTTTCAGAAGGCCGGTGTAACCATCCCTGCCATGACAGGAAAACGTGGAATCACTATCCATGCAAAGACCTATGAAGATGGCGACAAACTCATAGCTGCCGCTTCTGCAGGGGAAAAACAACGCGATATCGCCACTTTTTATAGTTGTAAACCCATTGATGGTGGTTTATGTGCTGTCAAATCTCATCGGTTGTACATCGATAGTGGCAAAGCATTGGGCAAAGAGCATCAGTTTGTTGGCAATTTATATTTAGAAACCAGGACAGTAGAGATAAAAATGTCTGAGTTGGGGCAGCTCGACAGTAAACTCGATGATGTTGCTGATGCTGACCACAAACGACTAGTGAAAACAGCAACAAGGGTAAGGTTTTCCATCCCCAAAAGACAGTTGAATGCTAGGACTTCCCACCTATCTTTCGAAGTGCTTTGTGTTCAGCCCGAACTTCGTGAGGCAAGGCAAGAAATCGATGGAGTTGCTGAGGTTCAAGTGAAGGTATCATTCAAAGCAGCTCCGCGTAAGTAGCTCCAGCAAAGTATTATCAAAATTGATAAATAGGAGGTATTTACAAACTCCTCAGATCCGTCCATAGTGTTAATACGGGGAGACAAAAATGGGCGTATCTGAGCTAACTTCGTGCGAAGGAACTGTCTTGGTTGCAGATGATGAGCCAAGTGTCCTCAAACTTGCCCAACGCACCCTCGAGCGAAAAGGCTTTCAAGTACTGACTGCTACCCGTGGAGACATGGCACTCGACCTGTTTAAAGCCAACAGGCAAGACATCGTTCTGGCAATAGTTGATTTTTCAATGCCTGGCATAGATGGCGCAGAATTAATCGAACACTTTCACGAGGCTCAACCAAATTTATCAGTAGTACTGACGAGTGGCCTTGATTTGGCCTGGTTTCCAGCTGAGTTGATAACCAAACCCAATGTTGAATTCATCCAGAAACCCTTCCGTATCAACAGTTTGCTTTTGTGTTTGGAAGAGTTGATGGCCTGTCAGGCCTCTTCACCAAAGAAGAATTTCAACAATCTCGTTGTTCGCAGTATCTCGTGAATGTGGTGAGACACGTTAATCAACTGAAAATCATGATTTTCGTCATTTGCTTTTTTCTTCAGCTGAACGAGTCTTGCTAAGGCAGTACTGCTTATATAACTAACACCATCGAGATCAATGAGGAAAGTACAAACGCCCTCTTGACGATGGCGCTCGAAGAGGTTGGAGAGATTCTCCAGCTGCGTCCCAGAAGTCCCCTCTACAAAACGGATGACCGCTGTTGAACGCCTTGTGGCCAAATCGCTATCATCTGGAATATTCGGTGCCATGAATCCACCTTATCACTTCTCATGATAGGGTAACAAGCTGGTGAGCTCAATGGGTTCAAAGGAGAGGTAATCTGCACTTGTGAGCTGGTAATAAACCCCCTCATGAAGGCCTTTGATACATTTGTCGAAATCCTCTTGATTATGGAGATGGCCAAATATACACAAGTTTATGCCTGCCTCCTTCAATATCTCAGTCATATCACTCTTTGTCTCTCCTGGTGGTGTGGGAGGATAATGCAAGAGGGCAACTTTGTTTTTAACCTCTGGAGCCAGGTTCTTCAGATCTTCAAGGGAAGTGAGCAGATGTCCAATCTGTCTCTTTTTGTCTTTTTGCCACTTCTCTTGGTCTTTGATCTCAAAGGGGTCGAATGAGATTCCGCGACTACCCACAAAACCAATGTCATCAACAACCGCACCATTTCTGTAGAGCGATATGATCTCATCACCAAACAGCTGCACTCGTTTTCGCCTTGTTCCAGGAAACCAATAGTCGTGATTCCCTTTGATCACAACTTTTCGCCCAGGCATTGACTTGATCCACTCGATGTCAGGAGCCACATCAAGCAATTTCATAGCCCATGATATGTCACCAGCGATGAGCACGATGTCCTCTGGAGAGACAAGCTTCTGCCAAGATGTGGCTATCTTCGCAGGATGGTCGCGCCAATGTTCTCCAAATAGCTCCATTGGTTTTGGACGAGCAAAACTCAGATGTAAATCAGATATAGCAAATACTCTCATTTGACCATTGTACTCCGACCTATTCCCCTATGGTATACTAAGCCTTCGATAGTTACGGGGAGCAGAGGTACCGATGAACTTCTCTATCAGCGAAGTTGAAGATGTCAGCGTCCTCAGAGTCTTTGAGAACATCACTTATATCAATCAAAAAGAGTTCTTGGGACTTGTTGAGAGCGTCATCAATGGCGAATGCACAAAAGTAGTGCTCGATTTGGGGCAACTCAAGTTTTTGGGCAGCTTGGGCATTGGCGCAATTGCAAAATTTCACCAAGACATGAAGAAAAAGTCGGGTAAGTTGGTCATCGTGAAACCACCTGCCCAAGTATTCAAAGTCTTCAATTTGACAGGCCTAGCCACTGTCATTCCTTTCTTCGACACTGAGATCCAAGCCTTGGACGAATTTGGCGTCAAAGGTCAGGAACGTATCGTTGCAAGAGTGGAAGACGATGAAGTCGAGACCAAACTAAAACGCCTGCAGGACGAAAATCCTGAAGTTCGACGTTATGTTGCTTGGTCATTAGGTGAACTTCGAGATCCAAGAGCAATTTCTCATCTAGAGAAAGCTCTGGAAGACCCCTCTGGTGAGGTGCGAGAAGCTGCAGCCGACGCCCTCAAGAAACTGACGGGTAAGACGTACACGTGGGAAGAGCCCTAAAAAGGTTATCTCTCATTCTTTTGTTCCTCGTCACGCTTTTCCCCCTTTGTGCCGAGGAAGACAAAGACTTTGCTCGATACCGTGACTTCGGCCATATGACAGGCCTCATAGGTAACTATCTTTCAAAACCCAAAGGCCCTTTGGCCATGAATCTTTTGGGTGAATATCGTATAACCTTCTATTGGATTGCCCGTGAACGACCACATGATGGTCTCAAGTTGACTTCTATTCTCGTTCGCTGTCCTCACAGTAAAGATGAACATCCTATCGAAGTTTCACGCAGCTTCAAAAGAAGACTCGATTTAGAGGGCACAGGGATTCTGGAGGATGGGCGTCTGATAAACGTTTTACGTCGTGGAGAAAAGAAAAGATATCTAGATATTTCCACTATTTACCCAACAGGTTTAGGAAGCAAGAGCAACCCACTGACGCCATTCATCTCAGTTGCCATTAGTGACAAACATCCAGAGCTCAAGTTTGGTGATCGTATCTACATCCCCAAAGCTGAAGGAATTCCTTTGCCAGATGGGGGATTCCACGATGGTATCTTTTCAGTGGACGATACGGGCAAAGGCATTGGTCTCAACCAAATAGATATTTTTATCTTCGTGAAGAAGAACTGGCTAGAATTTCAGCGAAATCTGAAGGCTCACAGCCAACAATTTTTCGTTTACGAGCTCTTCCGCGCCGGGAACGAGAAACCAAAAAATCCAAAGCAGCAGCCCGCAAATCAGCAGAAGTCTCGGAAGCCATCGCCAAAGCGCGCGCAGCCTCGGCCAAATCGGTTGGTTCAGCAATAGCTTCTTTGGGGAAATCAACCAATTGTAGTGGACGCTCTTTTATCTCAACTTTTCGAGCTTTCTCTCGCTCCATCTCATCACGCTTGATGAGTAGTGCAGGTCGCTCGAAATGTAGCGGTGGCGCTTCTTTGCTTCGCCATAGATATACAATTATTGGCAAACTGAAAAAGGGATAAATCAAGAAAAGAGCAGCAACTAAGGACTGCAACGGTGTCACAGTTGCTGTACCAAATATTTCGCTGCTCAAAAGTTCAATCATTGAGTTTTATACTCCTTCAAGCTTTTTTATCGTCTTCTTTCACCATATTTCTGACAAAATATTTCTCTCTTCGGTAATTACTGTCACATGACGATGTTTATATACGAGATGACAAAAAAGAGTCGTATATTCTTTGATTTGTTCCGCTGGGCAGGCCGGCGCTCTCTCCAGGGCGGCCTCACTTTCGCCTGTCTAGTAGGGCTTTTCGGCTTATTAGCTTTCGCCGCCACGACCGACAGGCTTGGTCGTCCACTGGGTGAAAGCGCTTATCATCGTTCCCGCTCTTCCGTACGCGGTGACGTGCGAAGCAGGCTGCAAAAGCACTATCAGGAGTTACACGGCTCACCAATGGCAACTACTCCAGCACCAGTGCCTTTGGCTCAGTTCACACCACCACCGGCCACTCCACAGGCTACTCCTGTTCAGCTGGCTCAAGCTCCCCGACGTCAGCCCTTGGCCCAGATTCCTGGCCGACGACGTGGACTTCGACCACGTATCAAACCTATCGTTGGACGACCAAAAGCTGCAGCAGCCAAAGCAACGCCCTCACCCACAAAAGCACCTCAACGAACCAAACCTGCAGATCCAAATGCTTTGGTCAATCTGGACTTCCGCGACACAGATATCAAAGCAATCATCAAGTTCCTCAGTGAACAGACAGGAACGAATTACCTCTATGACGAGACCATCAAAGGCAAAATCACCCTTGTCGGTCCAAAGAAAATCTCTTTGAAAGAGGCAGTTTGGTTGCTGGAAACTCTGCTCGAATTCAAAGGATATACAGTGGTCCAAGTTGGTGACTTTAAAAAAGTGATACCTCTGGCCAAAGCGCAGGGCGATACAATTGAAACTCGTACAGAATATAAGGAAAGCGATGGACCTGATTTAGCAGAGGACAGAGAAGTCACTCAGCTACTCCGCTTGAAACATACCAATGCTGCTGAAATCAAAGCAGCAATTTCAGGTTTGATGGCAAGACCAAATGCTTTGATTACCTATGGACCGACCAACACTCTCATAATCACTGAGAACGCGCTAAACATAAAAAGGCTCGTTCGCATCATCAAAGAATTGGATACGGCTGTTCAAGGTAAACGTGTTTACATAGTGCCATTAAAAAACAGCATGGCCAAACAGCTTCAGGCACAGATAACAGAGTTACTGAAGAATAAAGTTGAGGAAAAACTAGAGCCTCAGACTCGTCAGGTTGCCATTGGTAAACCTGTGGTCATTGCTGATGAGAGAACCAATACCCTCATAGTCGTTTGTATGAAGAAAGATTATGGCGGAATTCGAGAGCTCATTCGTCGACTCGACCAAGATGTGCGTTTGGCTCCTGAGATGAAAGTCATTCCTGTTCTCCACGCTGACGCCGAAGGCATAGTTGCAATGCTAGAGAAGATGTTGAAAGTGGGTGGCGACGCAGCAGCCTCATCTATTGCAGCAGCCGCTGATAAAAGAACCAATGCAATCATTCTTTCCTCCATCTCAAAACATCTACTCGAACGGGCAGAGGTAATCATCCGACAACTCGACAAAGAGATAGTGCCCGAGCAGGACTCAATGGTTCAGGTTTATCACCTCGAGTTTGCTGAAGCCGAAAAGATGGCAGAGTTGCTGAAGGGTTTCGAGTTCGTACCCATCGCTGAACAGCAAGCCTCTAAACCTGGTGCTCAGCAGAAGAAAGAGGAGAAGGTTGGCATCATTGCCGACAAAGCTACCAACTCTTTGATTATTACCACTCCCAAACATCGTTGGCCTTATATCCTTGATGTAATTACTCAGCTCGATGTTGTAAGACCACAAGTAATGGTTGAGGTTTTGATTGCAGAAATCGATGTCACACGAGCTCGTGAGCTTGGTTTGGACTTCAATATCCTTGATGCTGATGATGATGGTAATCGTCCATTTGCGTTGGGAAATACAGATGCAATCGAGAGTCTCTTTTCTGGTGGTGGCATAGCCAACGGTCTAAATGTTGGTGTCGTTACGGGCAATACATTTGATGTTGGCGCTGCTGCTGGCGGTGACGCCAGTGAATTGTCCAAAATCGCTCTTCTCATCAAAGCTTTGGAAAACGATACAAGAGCCAACATTCTCTCTACACCAACTCTCTTGACCTCTGATAATGAGACTGCCAAGATCTCTGTTGGTGAGCAGATTCAGCTGCCTGCGAGCTTTAATACAGCCTCGAATACAGGTTTGAACACAATTACCAATTTCACGACAGAAGATTTGGGTATCATTCTCGAAATCACACCGAGGATTACAAAAAATGACCACGTTCTGCTCAAGGTCAACCAGGTGATCAAATCACGAACGAACGACACTCTCTTTGACCAAAACATCCCAGTCATATCCAAGAGAGAAGTTGATACGAATATTACTGTCAAAGATTTGACAACTATCGCCATTGGTGGACTCATTTCTGAGACTGAAAACGAAGTGGTAACCAAGATTCCCGTGCTCTCCAAATTGCCGGGCCTTGGCAAGTTGTTTCAGAACAAACGAACTGATGTACGTAAGACAAACCTGATGATTTTCCTTACTCCACACATCATTCGGTCAACCGATGATGCTGATAGGGTGACTGAATTACAGCGTCGCTCAGTAAAAAGTGCAGTTGAAGACGACTCGAAAACAGAAAAATACATCCATCAGAAACTCTTTGGTATTGCCGTCAAACAGGAAGAAAAAGAAGCTTTTTACGGTAAAGGTCAGGCGCAACCAGCCATTGTCCCCAAAGAGAGCAACGTGACCATCAAGCCGATGAAAAAACCTGTGAAGAAAAAACCACGCAGTGAGCGGTTGCAAGCACTCTTGAAGAAGTACAAAATTGATAGAGGGCTCTAAATGAAGTCAATGGCTGACATATTGGTCAAACGTGGGCTCGTCGCACAAGAAGCTGTGGACGGGCTCATTTCTGAAGCTGCCAAAAAAAAGGACACTACCCTTGAAGAGCTAGTAGTAGCCAAAAAACTGGCTGCTGCAGAAGATGTTTATAAAGCCCTAGCCGAAGAGATGGGTTATCCCTTCATCAATGACATTCAACCAACGGACCTCGATAGTGAGGTTGTTGCTCTTGCCCCTATGGCTTTTTGTCGTGAACACAAGTTGCTTCCAGTCAATCGTCAAGGTGATCTCATCGTCGTTGTCACGGCACGTCCTTTTGATTTCTCTTCTCTTGACGATCTCAAGTTCTATCTAAGGCAAGAGATTGCACCTGCCGTTGCCACACCGACGACCATCGTCAGAGCAATTGAGCTTTGGTATGCCGGCCAAAAAGATATGACCAAAAAGGTCATCGAAAGCCTCGACGACGAGCGAGAAAGATATGCAACTGAGCAAAAAGCAGCTGCTGAAGACCTGCTCGACATGAGTCAGGCACCTGTTGTTCAGCTCGTTAACTCTTTCCTCTACGAAGCTATCAAAGCTCGCGCAAGTGATATTCACATCGAACCTTATGAAAACAAAATCAAGGTTCGTTACCGCATTGATGGTGTGCTCTTTGACGCGCCAACTCCGCCCAAAGAGTTGCAATCGCTGATCATTTCACGTATCAAAATCCAGTCCCAGATGGATATTGCCGAGAGCAGACTTCCCCAAGATGGTTCTATGTCCATCGTCATTGGAGAACGAAGGTTGGACATTCGTGTTTCCACTCTGCCAACCAAATTTGGCGAACGCATCGTTATGCGTATTCTGGAAAAGAGCCATTCTGTTCTCAAGCTTTCAGAGTTGGGCTTTGATACAGAAGCACAAAAAATATTTGAGAAGTTGATTGTTTCACCCCATGGGATTTTCCTCGTAACAGGGCCCACGGGAAGTGGCAAATCAACGACTCTATACAGTTCCCTTCTCACTATCAATTCCTCAGAGACATCCATCATCACGCTAGAAGATCCCATTGAGAACGAAATCAAGGATATTGGCCAGGTACAGGTCAAACCTGAGATTGGTCTCTCTTTTGGGGCTGGTTTGCGCCACATTCTGCGACAAGATCCTGATGTAATCATGGTTGGTGAGATCAGGGATTTGGAGACTGCTGAAATCTCTGTGCAGGCTGCCCTCACAGGTCACCTCGTCTTCTCTACTTTACACACCAATGACTCTGCCTCAACGATTACCCGTTTAGCTGACATGGGCATAGAAAACTATCTCATCTCCTCTACAGTGATTGGCATTCTGGCCCAACGCCTCGTTCGCGTGCTCTGTAAAAGCTGTCGATTACAAATCAATTTGACGGAAAAAGAACGCGAAGAAATGGAGCTACCTTCTGGAGTCATCTTCCAGGAAAAAGGCTGTCCCGCCTGTAGAGATACAGGTTATCAGGGGCGATTGGGTATATTCGAGTTAATGCCAGTTGATGGTGAAATGTCGGAAGCCATTTCAGCTGGGAAAAACTCACTAGAACTAAAACACTTGGCCATTGCTCGTGGAATGAAAACACTGCGACAAGATGCCTTGGAAAAAGTGTCGCGAGGAGTTACCTCGCTCCATGAAGTAAACCGTGTGACGGGCCTCTTCTAGGGCTCTTCACTTGACTAGTAGCGAAAGACATCATTTACTTCTTATAGATGACGACAGAAAAGCAAAAAACAGCGAGATTACTCATTGTGGCGGTAATAGCCGTCATATTTAGCTATATCTGGTTTCAGCAGAGGCAGGCTCGCTCGCGTACGGCTGAAACTCTGGCTCTCGTCAACAAGGTGCTGAAGGAAGAGAAAGAGGTGAAGGTGGCTGGCAACAGCCCTGTCAAGACAAACACACCAGACAATCCTTCGCCAAAGAAAAAACTGCCCTTCCAACGAGGAGGAACACCTGGTTTCACACCCAAAGCTGCTCCTATTAGACGTCCTGCCCCCTTGGCGACGATGACAATGACAGATGCCTCTGGTTTGCCACCTGCTCGCCTCACTCCGATGGAGCGAGAAGATCTCCTCCAAAGAAATCCTTTCAAGATAAACAAAGACAAAGCAAAACCGCCAACTAGGCCCACCAGGCCGACAAAACCTCCCACGATGGCTCCCACAGCTCCCCCAAAACCCATCAATCTCAAGTTGGTAGGCACTATTTATGGAGCTTTGGTCAGTTATGCCGTCATTTTTGATCAAGACAACAAAACAGAGGCTTTTTACCAACCTGGGGCCACCATCAATGAAAATGCCAAACTCTTGGAAGTAGAACGCTCTGCAGCCACTGTCTTGATCCACGGGAAAAAAGAACGACTCACAATCGATTGGCAAGGAACGCAGCAAGCAGCAGCTCCTCGAGCTCGACCTACTCGTCACGCTCTTCTGCCAAAACACCAGGGACGGGGAGTCCTGGCAGCACCAAAACTACCTGCAGACTCTACTGTCACTGTGAGCAAGGCCGATTTGAATAAAAACTTCAGGAATTTGAGTCAGCTACTGACCCAAATGCGCGTACAACCCTTCTTTGAAAAGGGGAAACCATCTGGTTTTCTCATCTCTTCCGTACGAAGAGGTTCATTTGTGGAACGTTTGGGTGCCCGCAGCGGTGACATCATTCGGCAAATCAACGGCGAGCGTGTTGACTCAGTACAGAAAGCTTTCAAGCTCTATAACGCTTTTAAGAACAACAATGCGGTTCAGGTCACGATTACTCGTCAAGGTAGACCTCATACCCTTAACTTTGCGATGCAATAAGTTATGCCAGTTTATCAATATGAAGCTCTCGACTCGGGAGGGAACACTTTAAGGGGAAACCTCGATGCTGAAACTGATGAGGCAGCAAGAGAGGCACTACGCCAGCAAGGTTTGTATCCCACTGAGCTGACGAAACAAGAGATGGCTACATCGTCATCGGCCGTCATCTCTTTTGGCCCTGGTTTACGTGATATAGCCATGTTCACGAGACAATTGGGAACCCTCCTCGAAGCTGGTTTCACCATGATGGAGAGTCTCGATACTGTTCTTGGCCAAACCTCCAATGCACAATTTGCAGGCACCGTTGCCGACCTAAAAGACAGAGTCAATCGAGGAGAGAGTTTGTCGCTGGCTCTCAATGAACACGAAGCCGTCTTCTCTTCAATGTATGTAAGCATGGTCATGGCTGGTGAACAGGCAGGACGACTGCCAGAAGTACTCAGTCGAGTGGCAGATTATTATGACAAACGCATTCGCCTCAAAAACAAAGTTCTCGTCTCTTTGGCTTATCCAGCTCTGATGAGTTTTGTTGGTGTGGCCATACTCGTTTTCCTCGTTACCTTCATTGCCCCCACTTTGACTGAAGTTTTCAAGGATAATGAGCAACAGTTGCCTTTACCAACAGAGATATTGATGGCCACGTCGAGCTTCTTGGGCAACTACTGGCCTCTGTTGCTTGCTCTGTTGGTTCTAATGGGTCTCGGCTTACGCCACTGGTTCAACACTGAAGCAGGTAAAAAACAGTGGGATCACCTTTCTATCACTCTGCCCATTATTGGCTCTTTGACTCTCAACATCGCCATGGCTCGATTTGCCCGTACTTTTGGCATTCTGTTGGAAAGTGGCGTTGAGATTTTGCAGTCATTCGAGATTACAGCTCGTGTCCTCGACAACGAACTTTTGATGGATGCCCTAGAAAAGGCCAAAGAGCAAGTTGCTCAAGGTGGGGACGTTGCCACCTCTTTGTCAGTGTCAGGTCTCTTTCCACGTATTCTCGTCGATATGGTCTCTGCTGGTCAGAAATCTGGTCGTTTGGCTCAACTTCTCGTCAAAGTAGCTGACGACTTGGATGAACAGGTTGAGACCCAGTTAGCTCTGATCACATCACTCATTGAACCAGTCATGATTTTGTTGATGGGTTTGGCTGTAGGCGGAGTAGTAATGGCCGTCGTATTACCAATATTCCAGATGAACAGGATGTATTGACGGTGCGAAAAAAGCGTTGGGCTTTCACTTTGTTAGAAGTGCTCATCGCCACCGGCATATTGGGTGGTGCCCTTGTTGCACTCCTGAGCTCCGTCTCTCACTCAACGAGGATGGAAAGACGAGCAGTCGCTGTTTTGCACCAAGCCACTCTAGCTCGCAACAAAATGACGGAGATGATGGCCAAACCCGATTTTGACGAAGGTGACAGCGACAGTGGTGACTTTGAGGGTTCATCATATTTCTCTTGGGAGGCAAAAGTAGAGAAGGTCTCTCTCCCTTTTGATGAAGACGCCATTGTGGAGAGGCAGGGAAACTTGGTCAAAGTCGTGCTGACAGTAAAAGACTCTCGCTTCAAAAAAGAAATCACCCTAGTGGAATACAGGCGAAAGGGTGAAAAGAAATGAGGCGTAAAGGTTTTACACTCATAGAGATCCTTATTGCGGCAACTTTGCTCAGTGGACTAGTCACAGCTGCATTTTTTAGTTTTTCCACAATGCAAAGAACTATGGCAGGTGGACGTGAGACTTATGAATTCTTTCGCCGTTCAACCATCCTCTCTCGACGTCTAGAACTTCTCATCAGCCAAGCTTCGCCCTATAAACAAAAAGCCAAAGATGCGCATTTTGATGGTGAATCTACAACTCTGTCTTTCACCACTCTGCGTGGAGTGGGAGAATTGGGACCTCCCAGATTTGTCACTCTAGAAAAAAAATCAGATGGCGTTTATCTGGAAACGAGCGAACTACGATGGCTCGTTGACAAACCTCCAGCCAAGGCCCAAAAAGAGGTCAAATTAGAGCAAATCAGAGATATGAAGATTTCGTATAGCGATGGCAAACCAGACTCTTGGAAAGACTCTTGGAATGCTCTGAAAAAGGGAAAACTACCCAAATTAGTGAAACTAGAGCTAGAGATGGGTAAAAAAGCGGGATTTATCATTCCCCTCACCTTGATGGTACGAACGAGATTGGACAGAGATCCGAGTATTCCATGAAACTAGGACGACAGAGACATAACAAAGGAACGGCTTTACTCATAGTCGTAGCCATTGTTGCTGTCTTGACACCACTAGTCATTCATTACCATTCTCGAGCGGCAGACAGATTGCGTTTGGCAGCACGTACCAGTCGCCACTCCCAAGCGCTTTCATTGGCTCGTTGTGGAGTTTATTTGGCTTGGGAAGCCCTTTCAAAAGACAACCGCCCCTTCTTTTTCCTGCCCCACTGCAATCCCGAGCGCCCAACAGTAACTGAGGGTAGGCCCACAGACCTGGAAAAAGCATACCTTTGGATGGACAAGAGTCGAACCATGCCTCTTCCTTTTGAAAATGGGACTCTACAGATCTTTCTCGATGACGACATGGGACGCATGTCCCTTAATAGAACACAGACAAACGATCTGGCAGCTGCCATAAAAAGCCTTGGTGTAACAAAAATCGAGACTACGGACATTTTCAAAGAAGAGAAGAAAGTGGACAAGAGCCGTGAGATGGCTGCAGCAATAGTAGACTGGCGCGATGGTGACAAAACTCCAGAGATGGGCCTTGGTGCTGAAGACAGAGAATATATGAGCCTCGAAGTTCCCTACCGCTGTCGCAACGCCCCCTTTCAATCACTAGGTGAACTCTCATTGGTCAGAGACTTCGATCAGAAGACCATCTCTAGCTTTAAGTTAGATCAGGTAGTCACAGTTTTTGGTCCTGGGTTCCATGTGAATGCCAATACGGCATCGGCCGTCGTCCTTTCAGCCATGCCTGGCATTGCAACATCGGGTCAGGGAGCGGCCATCATTAGCGAGATACAGCGCAATCGCCCCTACAGAAGTCTGGCCGAACTTCGAAACGCTGTCAGTACTGTCGATGCTACAGTGTGGAACCAGCTCTTCAGACGCATTACACTTAACAGCAACAGATTTCGTGTTCTTGTCAAAGCAGAAGCTTCTGGAGTGAAAGCAACAGTCGAAGCAGTGTTACAGAAACGGGGAAAGAACTTCTTGGTCCTTTCCTGGAAGGAGCGTTGATGTCGTGAAAACCTTAGGGTTCGACATAGGCTCTATTTCAGTGAAAGGTGTCCTCGTCTCCTCTGGTTGGTTTGGTACTTCTGTTGTTGATGCGCGAGAAGTGCCCATCAGCCATCAAGGGCCAGAAGCAGCGCTGCGTGAGTGTAAAAAACAACTCGGCTCTGCCAATAAATGCGTAATCTCTTTGGATAGGCGCAAGCTGGCCACGAGAATGGTCGAACTGCCAACACAAGACATCGACAAGATTCGCAAATTAGCCCCCTTCCAGCTCGAGGGAAAAATCCCTTTTGCCAATGAAGCCCTCATCGATGGTTGTCCTGTGTCCAAGGTGGGTGAAAAAGCTTCTTGGTCCATTTTGACAGCTATTCGCGAGAAAGATTTCTCTCAACAAATGCAGATGGCTGAGAGTGCTCTTGGTGAACGCCCCTCTTACCATGTCGATGGTTTGGCTGCCCTAAACGTTCTTTTGCTCCATGGAAACCTGAGCAACGATACAGAAGCTTTCCTCGACATTGGCTCTGAAAAGACTTCCATCACCATTCTCTCTGAAAAGAGAGTTTTGGCCACAAGATTGTTGCTCGTTGGCCTGAAAGAGTTTGCCCTCGGTCCTGAAGGGGACATGGCAGCGACTACTGTGGCAGATGGTCTCGCTGCCGAATTGCGCCGCTCACTGCTCAGTTGTGGTAAAGACGGAGTAAGTTTGGCGAGGATAGTCATCACTGGCGGAGGAGGAATGAGTGCTACTCTGATGTCTCGTTTGGCAAGTACCTTCAGTTGCCCTGCCACTCCTCTTCAGCCCACGCTCTTGAAAAAGATCCCCACCAAATTTGTGACCGCTCTTGGCTGTGCCCTGGCACCAATTGCCAAACTCCCCATTCCCTTGGACTTCCATCATCATGAACGTCCACATTTTTTGCTCAATGCTTCGAATTTGGTATTGGTTATTGGTCTTCTCATTGTTTTGGGTTTATATAACCTTGGCGGTGTTTATTTGGAAGCACAGGCTTTAGAAGAGTCTGCTAATGCCTTGGAAGCACGCATGAGCCAATTGAGAAAAGAAATTGCCAAAGGCCCTGTAGGTTTATCTACCAAAGGTAACCCCAAAGTAGCTTTGGACTTAATCAAAGGGCGAATAGAGTTGTTGGAAAGAAATGTGATATCTCCCACTCGTACCTTCTTGGAAGTATCGCGAGCCATGGGCAACGAACCCATAACTTTGCAGAATTTCATCGTTCAACCAGATTTTGTTCAGATTGAGGGAGAGACCGATTCTTTCTCTACTTCAGATCGTTTGAAGCGTTCGCTTTCTGACAACCCATACTTTTCCGATATAAAGTACGAACGTGTAGTAAATGTTGGTCCTGTATCGCGAAGAAAATTGAGATTCCAACTCAAATTCAAACGCAAAACGCCTTCAGGAGGGTAATTAGTGGCGCTATCCAACAAGAGAAACTTGTTGCTGGGCCTGTCTGGCGCCCTTGTCGTGCTCTATTCCTATTTTTCCCTGCTCGTAGGTCCTCTTGAAGAGGATGTCGTCCGTTTACAGGGCGAGTTGGACAAAGGGCGTAAACAGCTCATCCTTTTGAACAAGCTAAAAACAGAACAAGAGCGATTGTCGCAAATAATGACTGTTGCAAGAATGCGACAGACGACCTTCGATAGATCTTTGTTGAGTAATGTTGAAGATATAGTGAAGAAGCTGGGATTGTCCGAGAAAGCGATCAATATGCGGCCCATTCCAGTAACGCAAACTGTGTCCAACGCTACAGAGGAAAAACTCGAAATAAGATTTGTTACTCTGGGACTTTTGAATATTCTAAAATTTCTCGATCAAATCGAGGCTTTGCCTTCAAATGTTCGTATAGAAAAATTAGATATTCGAAAAACTGGAACGACAGCTACCATGACCCTGGTAATATCTTCTTTATTGTTTGGAACTGGAAGTTAAATGATTACTTGTCCGAGCTGTGGAAATCAAAATAAGGACGGCGAAGCTTTCTGTGCCTTCTGCGCCGCCATCCTGCAAGCAGCTCCACCAAGCACAGGGGGAGCTCCTCCTCCGCGTGCACCAGCATCTTCAGCTATGGGCGGTGCACCAGTTCCGCCAGCTGCACCAGTTCCGCCACCACCAGCACCACCTGAGCAGAAAGAAGATACAGATCCTGGTGAGTCGCTAGATCCTCTTGATCAATTCCTCGTAGCCAAGGCAGAAAAAGAAAATGGTCCAGCTGAGTTTCAAGTCGAAGAGCTAGGGAATTTCGCCTCTAACTTTGACAATCTGGAAGATCAGCTAGAGGACGCCCATAGAGCAGCGGTGTTAAAACAAAAGATGGCCGCGCTCCATGCCAATGATGCCCAAGTTCCGGCTGGTGGCGACAAGTTGGATCAACTAGATGCCATTTTGGACTTAGAGCTGGAAAAAGCCAAACAAGCAGCTATTGAAGAGAGTTCCACGCCTTCACCCTCGTCCTCTTCTAGACCAAGTAGTGCTAGTTATGGTCAGCCCCAAAAGGATGAACCATCTGAACAAGATAGACTAGCCAAATTAGAAAAATACAAAAAGTTTCTCGAAAATCCAGCAATGGCCGGCTCTGGCGGAGGCGGAAGTAACGAACTCATTCGTTACCTCGAAGCCAAGGTACAACAACAAACAGTTGAAATCGAACGCCTCAAAGAGCAAAAACAAGAGCTCGTAGCCGAGGTTTTCAACGACGCCCTCAGTGAAGAACATGACGACACCAAAGATCGTTTGGCCAAGATAGAAAAAGAAAAAGAGCGCCTAGAAGCCAAAATCAACGAAATGCAATCCAAACGTGTCAGTTTGGAAGAGAAACTAATGGCCAAAGGCGAACAGGTGCAAAAGCTCATGGAAGAGCGACAGCGCCTTTTGGGAAACCAAGACGCCATTCGCGCTCAGGTAGAACAGCAACTTGGTCAACAAAGTCAACAGCTGCAACTGAAGCTGCAACAAACTGAAGCTCAGTATGCCGTCCAAGGCCAAGAGATGGGTACTCTGCGAGAGCAGATTACTCGACAAACTCAGATGATGGCCAAAGTTAGAGAAGAGCTAGAAACGGCTAAGGCCAGCCTCGCCCAAGCACAGCAAAAAGGTGGAGCTTCTACTGAAGAGGTTGATAGGTATAAAAAACAGATAACAGCTCTTCAGCAACGAGTGAAAAAGACTATGTCCGCTGGCGCAACTCAGCTGAAAGCTTTGGCAAATTATTACGAGGTCATACTCAATCACATTGCTGAGATTGTCATCGTCTTTGATACTGATGAGAACATTATGCTCATCAATAGGGCGGCAAGAGCTCTTCTGCAGATTCCACCGAAAGCTCCAATCAAAGGAAAACTAGGCGATTTTGCCCCGCTGGCACCTGTCATTCCAGCAGCTGAAAGGGCAATTGGAACGGACCATACTCTCCATGGTGGTGAGTTGTTGATTAAGCTACCAAGTCGTGAAAATTCTAGCTTCCGTTTGTCATTCTGCCCAATCGTCTTTCCTGGTAGAGAGGCTTTCCTCCTCATCATGGAAGAGGTACAAACAGCTAGTGCTGGTCGCGATTTGCCACCAGGTGCTGGTTTGGCCGACCATCAGCTCGCATCACTGAAAGAGCAAATCTTCTCACTCAAAATCCTTGCAGAAATCATGGCTGCAAAACCTGATCGCAAAGAGGTCGTAGAAGAGTCTGCCAACGAACTGAAGAAAGAGATTGCCCACGTTCTCGAGCTGCTCAATGATCCCACACAACTAATCTAGGGCAGTTGCGGTTTTCCCAATCGAGGCAACTGGAATAGATCTTCCAAGTCACTTCCTGGAATTGGACCAACAGGTTTTTTAGTAGCCATGGGTGGTCTCGGAGGTTGAGGCGGTTTTACCATAGCCGGAGGTTTGGGCGCAGCCACAGGTGGTGCAACAGTAGGTGCTGGCCTTGGTGGTGTTGGTACTTTCTTCACTGGGCTGAAGATGGTGGAGATATTGAGTGGGCCATCTGCAGAGAGTGCACCATTGACCTTCGTAGCCAAATTGGCCAATTGAATCTTATTGATGAATACTTGAGGTTTTTCTATTGTGCCTGCCCTCGTCAAGCGAGTATTCAAACCAGCAGGCACTGTTTTTCGCGAAGGCAATCCTTGTGCTTTCAGGGCCATCTTCACAGCCCCTTTAATCACGTGCAAGTGGCAGCCATCTTTGCTTTCGAAAAAGCGAAAGACCGTTCCACTACGTTGAGGTCGAAGTGCAGTCATACTGGCTGCAAAATAATATTTGGGAGCTCCTTTGTCAGGAAGAGAAACTATGCCGCCTCCTCGCTCAACACTTATGGAGTCGGCCAACAAATAGGCCAAAGTACCAGCTTCCATACGAACGATGAGTCCATTGCCGAATTTGATGGTCGCTTCCACACCTTTGTCACAGCGAACTACGTCGCCTGCAAAAAACTGTTGCGAACCAGCCATGGGAGCCCAAGTAGGCGATGCAGCCTCTTTGAGAAAAACTCGACCACGTGGAATTATGGTCCCAAGAGGAGTTTTGTTTTCTCTTAGTGGCAAACGCTGTGTTTTCATTCCCAATTTAACTTTGAAGGGAACTATCATCACATTGCCACCATCAAGCATTTTGAAGAGGCCATCTCTAGTAATACGATAATCACCGTCAGGCGGCAAATGAACGACAGTGCCTTCATAAACGAGTAGCTGGCAATCACCATCAGGACCAACTCTGACGACGTCTCCCAATTCGACGCGAACTCGTTCTTTTACACGGCCAGGTCCTTGACCCGATTCTGAAGGTTCGAGTACGACCAATCCCTTTTTTACCACTGCAACACCAACAAACAAGCCTGCAGGGCAAGAGGAAACCAAAAGCGAAAACACAAACAAACTAAAAATTAATTGTTTCATATATAGCAATGTATCACGGCTTCATTGTTACAGTAAGGGTTCGCTTCAACAAAGAGACCCATATGCGCCCTGATTTGGGTTATCATTGGCGCCAATGTTGGGAGGCTGACCATGATTTACAGGTTTAAACATAAAGATCGCATTGAAGATTTGACCAAAGGACTAATCGAGTCTTATTCTTCGACGCCCACTGGTATGGATCACATCGACAACGCTGCTCTGCCGTCACGCCACGAAATGATTACCCTAATTCACGACTTGATGACCATCCTCTTTCCTGGTTATTACGGTCCTAGGAGGCCACAGAGAAAAAACTTGGGATATTTCGTTGGCTCTCGTTTGGAAAAACTCTATGAGCAGTTGACTGTTCAGATCTTTTTGGGACTGAGACATCGGTGTAGCCTCGACAATCCAGCCTGTGGTCACTGCGAAAACCTGGCAGAAGAGATTGCCATTCAATTTTTCGAAGCCTTGCCCAAGATTAGGGATACCCTTGCCTCTGATGTGCAGGCAGCTTATGACGGTGACCCAGCTGCAAAAAGTTTTGACGAAATCATCTTCTGTTATCCAGGCATTTTTGCCATCGCCCTATACCGCATGGCCAACAAACTGCATCACGACGGAGCTCTAATTTTGCCCCGCTTCATGACTGAATATGCTCATCATCAAACAGGTTGTGATATTCACCCTGGGGCAACGATAGGTCGTCGTTTCTTCATTGACCACGCCACAGGAGTCGTCATTGGTGAAACGACTCTCATTGGCGAAAATGTTCGTCTCTATCAAGGGGTTACATTGGGAAGTTTGAGATTCCCAAGGGACGAGAATGGCAACCTAATCCGCAATCAAAAACGTCATCCAACCCTTGAAGACAATGTCGTTGTGTATGCTGGAGCAACCATTCTTGGAGGCGATACGGTCATAGGTAAAGGTGCAGTCATTGGTGGTAACACCTGGGTAATCAACTCTGTTGAGCCTGGAGCCAAAGTGTTACAAAAACGCCCCTAGTCAGTATGATTGTCTGTGATTGCCTCTTTGTACCTTGCAAGAGCAATCAAAGGAAAAGCATAAGGATAAGCTGGGTAATTCATATAAACGATACGTGGGTGTCCAGTGCCTACTGTTGATTGATCAATCCAGCGTCCTTTTTTCGCCATTTCGTCCATCAGATATGCGGCAGCTTTGGTGGCACAGTGGCCTTTTGCCCGTCCACCAGCAACCAAAGCCGTAAGTGCCCAAGCTGTTTGTGAGGGAGTGGAGAGACCAACACCTGCAAACTTCTTGTCGATGTAAGAACGTGTTGATTCACCAAAACCACCATCGTCATTCTGTTTCTCTTCTAGCCAGTCGAGTCCCCTTTTGACAATGGAGTCGTTTTTGTCCACACCAACTGCCAGAAGTCCGCCAAGAGCTGCATTGGTACCGTAGATATAGTTGATACCCCAACGACCAAACCAACAACCGAGTTCACTGTCCACCTTGTCGCGTAGATATTCCACTCCCTGTCGGACTGTATCTGAGTTTTCAATGGTTAGACCTTGATGTCCCAAAGCTTCGAGCACATGACCTGTCACATCTTCTGAGCTGTCGTCAAAGAGATCAGCTGAGTCTTCAAAGTCTTTGGCAACCCATCTGATGAGCACATTGCCATTGTTGTTACGAGCAAAGGCTCCCCAGCCACCATCTTTGTTCTGCATAGAGACGACCCAATCGACAGCGCGAGTCACATCGTCTTGGAAGCTTTCGTCAGCCTTCACGAGAGGTGAAAGGGCAAGGATGATTTCAGCAGTATCATCTGTATCTGGTGCATACCAGAAATCTTCACCAAAACAGAAACCGCCAGTATTCTCATCAATACCAGTTCTCAGATATTCACCAGCTCTGACCATTGATTTGGCGTCTTTGCCTGACTCACTGAGAGCCTGCAACAAGAGAGCAGAGTCCCAATAACGGCCATCCATAGTCACTCCACGATAAGCTTCATCATTGTGAAGGTATTCAGTCTCGACATATTTGAGTGCTCGCCTTTTGGCCTGGTTTATACGGGCAGCTAAAGAGGAGTCAGCAGCAGGAGCAAAATCGGACAAGGCAGCTAGGCAAAAGAGTGTTGCTACTGTGTAACCACCCCAGCTACCTCGTGGCTGTTGCCGTTTGAGCATAGTATCCATGAACTTGGACAAACGTGGACTGGGCTCTTTGGGTTGGGCTGCAAAGACAGTCTCACCAGTACGAAGTTCATCTAAGTTGAACTTGGGACCCAACTCTTTGGACAGTTTCTGTTTGCGGAAATAGGCAATTGGCAACAAATGGGGACCAATCCATTGGCCAAAATAGGCGTCATTGATAGGCATCCAATCGTAAAAAAGAGCCAATGGAATTTGAGGGATTTTTCGCCAAGAAAACTGCCCGAAAAGAGCGAGTTGTACCTTGACCAACATGGTGGCTTTCTCTATGCCACCATTTTTCAAAACAAAATCACGGGCTCGCTTCATTGGCTGCGACTGAGGATCCTGCCCCATGGCTTTCAGTGCCCAATAATTCTGGATAGTAGAATCCAATTCACCACTCTTCAAATTTGCATCTTTGACGGCATACCAGG